>DATFUK010000246.1:0-7731 GCA_035260865.1 Candidatus Methylomirabilota bacterium
CGATCGAGTGCAAAGGCCGTCGGGAGCCGGCCTGGCACCCGTCCCGTTCCTCGCCTCGCCAAGCAACCCGCAGGGTCCAGAAAACAAGGCGGGGCGATGAGGGCGCACAGCATCCTTCAGGCCATGGTAGGAGATGTCAGCTGATCGCCGGGCGCCGCTGGGCCCTCGTCGGGGCCTGCATCATCGCCGTCGTCGTTGGCTACTGCGCCTGGCTCGTCCTCACCGACGCCCCGGTGTACCGCTTCCTCGTCCGTCTCTACCTCGACCGGCACTTCCTCAAGCAGACGCTTCGCCAATGGGGAATCTTCGCGCCCCTCATCTTCGTCGCGCTCCAGGCCATGCAGGTCATCATCGCCCCCATCCCCGGCGAGGTGACCGGCATCCTCGGCGGCTATCTCTTCGGCGAGTGGATGGGCCTTGTCTACTCAACCATCGGACTCACTTTGGGCTCGGTGACGGCCTTTGGCGTGGGCCGCTGGCTTGGCGCCCACTACGTCCGTACCCTGGTCAGCCACGAGACATGGGACAAGATGGGCTTCATCGTCGAGGCCGAGGGCGCCATTCTTTGCTTCATCATCTACCTCATCCCCGGGCTGCCGAAAGACATGGTCTGCTACCTCTTTGGGATGAGTCCCATGCCGCTCTGGGTCTTTACTCTGGTCTCGACGCTCGGCCGCATTCCCGGGACCTGGGTCCTGTCCGCTCAAGGAGCCCATACGGCCGCTGGCAACTACCTCCAGGTGATGCTTCTCACGGCGATCGTGGTGGCGGCCGCCTTGCCGCTCTACTACTTTCGCGATCGAATCATGGGCTGGTTTCGACGCCGTAGTAGCTAGAGGAGCCCGGACGACAACCCTTGAAGCTTCGCGATCTGACACACCGGTTTGAAGGATTCTCTCACCATATGCGCGCCTGGCCGCCCATCTGGGTGCCCGGCGGCCGCGTGCCCAGTGACGCGTTCGGTGCGGATGGTGTCCTGGAATCGGTCAGCGTCCGACGCCTAGAGGACCGGCTCTCGCTGAGGATGCGCTACAAGGGCCGGGAGCACATGGCCTGCCTTTCGTGGGACCCGCCCCCTTCCCTCAAGGACGTTGAACAGGTGCTGCGGGCCCACCTCGGGAACACGATCAGGGACATCGGCGAGCTGGACGTCTAGCGAGTACGTGGGCACCCAGGAGGTGCCCGATCACGATGGAACGAATATTGCGGTTCGGTGTAGTCGGTTGTGGCCGCATCGCGGGCAATCATCTGCAGGCCCTGGCCTCGGCCCAAGTCCCGGCCGAGCTCGTGGCGGTCGCTGATGTCAAGGAAGACCGGGCGCGCGAGAAAGCGGAGCAATATCGGGTGCCGTACTATCTCGACTACCACGAGATGCTCACTCGACATCCGGAGATCGATGTCATCGACATCCTCACACCAACCGGCTACCACGCGCGCCACCTGGTTGACCTCGCGCGATATGGAAAGCATTTCGTCGTCGAGAAGCCCATGGCTCTCCAGGTATCGGACTGTGACCGGATGATCACGGCCTGCCGCCAGCACGGGTGCCGCCTCTTCGTGGTGAAGCAGAACCGGTACAACCGCGCGGTGGTGGCCGCGCGGCGCGCCCTGGACAGTGAACGGTTCGGGAAGATCGTCATGGGGACGGTCCGGGTACGCTGGAAGCGCGATCAAGCCTACTACGCGAGGGATCCATGGCGCGGCACCTGGGAGCTTGACGGGGGCGTCATGGCGCAGCAGGCCAGCCATCACCTGGACCTGCTCCAATGGTTCATGGGCCCGGTCGAGCGGTTGCAATGCCAGATCGCGACACGGCTGTTGAAGATCGAGGTGGAGGACACCGCCGCCGCGCTCTTCAGGTTCGAGTCCGGGGCCCTGGGCGTCTTCGAAGCCACCACGGCCACCCGGCCCACCGATCTCGAGGCCTCGTTGAGCATTCTCGGAGAGCGCGGGTCCGTCATTCTCGGAGGCAATGCGGTCAATCGGATCGAACATTGGCAGTTTGATCCTGAGCTGCCGGAAGACGCGCAGGTCCGAGCGGCGGCCTCCCAGGATGTGCCCAATGTGTACGGTCACGGGCATGAGGACTACCTGGCCGCCATCGTTCGCTCGATTCTCAGCAACCAGCCTGGAATGGTAGAGGGGGCAGAAGGCCGAAAGAACGTCGTCATTCTCACGGCACTCTATGAGTCGGCCGCTCGCGGCGGGGTTCCCGTTCGGCCGGGAGTTCGGGTTCGGAAGGCTCGGATCGGCAGACGCTCCCCCAAGTGCACTCCATCGGCGAGAAGCGGAAGAGGCACCGCCTAGGATGCGCACCGCGCGCGCCCTCCTATTGATGCTTGGGGCGGTCCTGTTCATCGCCGTCCTGATCCGTGTTGGACCAGGAGCGGTGGCGTCGCTGTTCGCTGAGCTGTCCTGGTATCTGCCGCTGATCGTTGTGTTCCCCTACGCGCTCATGACCGCGCTTGACACGCTGGGGTGGCGGTTCGCATTTCGGCGGGATGCGGTCCCGTTCCGATCGCTGCTCGCGGCGCGCCTGGCCGGCGAGGCGTTCAACATGACAACGCCCACCGCGTCCGTGGGCGGGGAAGCGGTGAAGGCCTGGTTCATCCGCCCGTACGTGCCGCTCACGGAGAGCCTCCCGAGCGTTGTCATCGCCAAGACCACGATCACCATCGGTCAGGCTCTCTACCTGGTGGGAGGCCTCATGATGGCCGTGACGGTCCTGCCTCGGACGTCGACGCTCCTCCAGGTCATGCAGTGGCTGCTCGGCCTCGAGCTTCTCGGGGTCGGGGGCTTCGTCGCAGTCCAAGTGTTCGGGGGGCTGGGCGCCGGAGGGCGGATCCTCCAGCGGTTCGGCCTCCTGGCTCCAACCGGGGGCGCGGCGGTCATGGACCAGGTGGACAGCGCGCTCGTGCACTTCTACCGGAAGGAGCCGGGGCGCCTCGCTCTCTCCATCACGTGCCACTTCCTCGGCTGGGTGCTCGGGGCGCTCGAGGCCTACTTGATCCTGTGGGCACTCGGCATGCCGGTGTCCCTCGGCACCGCCATGGTGATCGACGCCTTTGGGAGCGGTATCGGCTTCGCCGCCTTTCTGGTGCCGGCGCGCCTGGGGGCGGCAGAAGCCGGACAGGTCGCCGTCTTCATGGCCCTCGGACTCGGCGCGCCGGCCGGCCTGACCTTCGCCCTGGTGCAGCGGTTGCGCGAGGCAACCTGGACGGCGATCGGCTTCCTCGCCCTCACGACGCTGCGGGCCACGGCGCCGCCGCGGGCGCTCGAGGCCAAGAGTTAGACCATGTGCGGCATTGCGGGCTTCATCGCGCCACCCAATGCGTGCGCCGACCAGCGCGTCCTGGAGCGGATGGTCGCCGCCCTCCGCCATCGCGGCCCCGACACGGTCGGTTACCGCGTCGACGGGCGCGTGGCCCTCGGCGCGGCGCGATTGCGGGTGATCGACCTCGAAACTGGCGATCAGCCTATCGCCAATGAGGACGCATCAGTCCACGTGGTCCAGAACGGGGAGATCTACAACTTCAGCGTTCTGCGGCGGGACCTGATGGCACGGGGCCATCGCTTCGTCACCCGTTCGGACACGGAAGCCATCGTGCATGCCTGGGAGGAATACGGCGAGCATTGCGTCGATCATTTCAATGGCATGTTTGCCTTCGCGCTCTGGGACTCGAAGCGCGAGCAGCTCCTGCTGGCCCGCGATCGCATGGGGGAGAAGCCGCTGTACTATGCAGCGACCGGGGGCTGGATCGTGTTCGCCTCCGAGCTGCACGCCGTGCTCGCTCACCCCGCGGTCAGCCGCGAGCTGGACCTGCACGCCGTCTCCCGCTATTTCGCCTACGACTTCGTGCCGGCCCCCTATTCGATGATCCGTGGCGTGGCCAAGCTGCCTCCCGCACACGCGCTGACCGTCACCCATGACAAGATCGCGACCCGGCGGTACTGGGACATCCCCTCCCAGCCGGATCCCACCGTCGATGTCCCGACCTGGCGCAATGAGATCAGGCGGCGGCTCGATGAAGCCGTCCGGCTCCGCATGGCGAGCGACGTGCCGCTCGGCTGCTTCCTCAGCGGAGGCATCGACTCGACGGCGGTCACCGCGACGGCCGCACGCCAGCGGGCGGGCATCCGGACCTTCTCAGTGGGCTATGCGGAGGCGGCCTTCGACGAGCGTCCCTTTGCGCGCCTCGTGGCAGAACGATACGGCACCCAGCATGAGGAGCTGGTCGTGTCGGCGGCCGACGCTGGGCGGCTACTGCCGCAGATCGGGACACTGCTCGACGAACCACTCGCCGACATGAGCTTCGTGCCGCTTCACCTGCTCGCGCGCGCCGCCCGGCGAAGCGTGACGGTGGCGTTGACCGGTGATGGTGGCGACGAGCTGTTCGCCGGCTATCCGACGATGGCCGCCGACTGGTGGCACCGTCTCTTCGACCGGCTCCCGAGTCCCGTGCGCGGTGCGTTCGAGCGAGGCGCCCGGAGGCTTCCCGGAGTGCCCGAGGGGCTGCGCGAGTTCCTGCGGGTGCTGAGCTACCGACCGGAGGCTCGCAACCAGGCCCTCTTAGGTGGAATGGCGGCCGAGCGGCACAGGTCCCTCTTGGCCCCTGCAGTGCGTGCCGGGCTGGCGGGATTCGAGCCATACGTCGACATTGAAGAGACGCTGGCAGACTGCCCGACCGGGGACGTCACCGCGCGCTTGATCTACCGGTATTGCAAGCTCTACCTCGCCGGGCAGAACCTCGCCAATGCGGACCGTGCCAGCATGGCGGCCAGCCTCGAGCTGCGCGCCCCGCTCCTCGACCACACCTTCGTCGAGTTCGTGGGCAGCATCCCCTCGCCCCTGAGGGCTCGAGGGTTCCTCGGGCTCAAGCGGCTGTTCAAGGAAGCGATGACCGACCGCCTCCCGCCCGAGATCCTCGCCCGGGGAAAACAGGGCTTTGGCGTGCCGTTCGGCGCCTGGTTCCGTGGTCCCCTCGCTGGCACCCTCGCCGAGGTGCTCGCGCCCGACCGGGTGCGCGCCGGGGGCGTGCTCGACGCGGAGGCGGTTGGACGATTGGTGATCGACCACGTAGGCGGCGTTCGAGACCACCGGAGAATCCTTTGGGCGCTGCTCGTGTTCGAGAGCTGGCGGGGCCACCACCTCGGGACCGGTACGTAGCGGTGGTGCCGCCCTCCCCGGAAGCGCTTCGGCTGGCTGCGCGCGCCGCCCCGGCGCCACCAGCCGGACTGGGCGGGGCGCTACTGTACCTCCCGGATGCTGGCGCCTTGCAGCTCGCGGCTCGCTCGGTGGCTGGCCGGACCCTCACGGTGAGAAGCCTGGTCTCTGCCCTGCGCGCCGGCGCCCCCATCATTGCCGTCCCGGCCAACCTGCGTAACACCGCCGTGGAGCGGGCCCTCGCGCGCATGCCGGCCCTGGCCGCCGCCGTCCGCTGGCTCGAGCCCGGCAGCCTACTGCCGGCTGGCCCGCCCGATCAGCCGTGGCTGCTCGTCCCCGCGGCGAGCCTCGTGCAAGCCCCCATCCTTCAGAATCTGATCGCGCCTGGCGCGCCTCCGCAGGGCGCGGTGCTGGCAGCCTCGGCCGCCGGCCATGCCCCCGTAGCCGTTCTGCCGCGGGCAGCCGTGGGCGCCCTTTGGAGCCGGCTGGCCGCCGGGACACCGGTGGGCCCGAACCTGGCTCGGCTGCTTCGGAATGGAGGCGCCCAGCTCCGCGAGTCCACCGGCCTGTTCGTCGCGGTGAGCGACGAGCCGGCTCGCGTCCGGGCGGAGGAGGCGCTCTTCGGTGCTCTCGGTATCGAGGCCGACACGGGCGTCGACCGATATTTCCACCGCCGCTGCTCTCGGTGGATCACAAGACTCCTCGTGGGCACGCCGGTCACGCCAAACCGAGTCAGCATTGCCAGCCTGGCCATCGGGAGCCTCGCCATCTGGTGCTTCTGGCGCGCCACTCCGCTCAGTGCGGTCTGGGGCGTGATCCTTTACGCGATTGCCACCATCGTGGACCACGTCGACGGCGAGATCGCGCGGCTCACCTTCCGGGAGTCGCGCTTCGGCGCCCACCTCGACTGGGCCATCGACACGATCATTCACTCGGGCCTCGTGCTGGGCATGGCCGTGACGGCCGGGGGACAGCTGATGCAGCTGGTGGGTCTCTTCAGCACCCTTGGCGTCACCCTCAGCGCGCTGTTCGCGCGGTACCTCCCGCTCGAGATCACGGTGGGCGCGGACTCGGGTATGATGCTCAAGGTCCTGGGCAGCCGCGATCTCTTCTACGTGCTGCTGCTGAGCTTCGTGGTCTTCCGTTGGCTGGTGCCGTCTCTGCTCCATCCGCTGGCCGTGGTAGTCGCCGTAGGCTCACAGGCTTACTGGATCGCGTGCCTGGCACGCATCTGTCAATCGCGCCCAGGTCGGTGACACGCTCAGATCAGCGTCGAGGTGGGCGGCGAGGTGGGCGAGCACACGGTCGATGCGCGCCCGGCAGTCGTTGCTGCTGACAGCCTTCATCGTCGCGCTCTCAGGCCCGCTCGGCTCCTGAGGCGGCGACCACCCGCTTCGTGGAGGGAGATGGCCCGAAGACCCACGCGACGGCCGTCTCGGCGCCCCACGAGACACCTGCACGCGTGCCCGGGATGCGGGCAGGTCAGGGAGTACCACGGGCCGGGAGTTGGAGCCTGGCGACGCTACTGCTCGAACGCCAGCAACGCCGTCCGGATCAGATGCTCGTCCATTTCGTCGAGGGTCACCCAGCGCCTCAGTCCCACGCCGCAGCCGCAGATGACCAAGAGGCGATAGCCGCCCACGGTGGGGGGGGGCACGTCGGTGTGACGGAGACCGGCGCACTCGCGATGGGCGAGGATGAAGGCGCGGAGTTCCGAGTAGACGCCGGCCACGATGTCGGGCGGTGCCCCGCTGGCTCTCTTCTTCTTGGGGCCCAGCGTCCCGGCCGCCCACTTCCCGGCCCGGGCCTTCCGGGCCGCCCGCTCGGCCCCGTCCAGGTCGGCGTCCCGCTGGGCCTTGGCGCGAAGGTCGGCGAGATGCTTCGCGTGGTCCGCGTCCACTTTCTGGAGCACTGCCAGCATCCGGCGACTGATGCCTCGCGGCCGCGCCTCAGCCTTCCCGAGGGCGCCCGGCTCGTCGCGCGTCGGCTGATCGGGCGGCGTGGCGTTCCCCGGGAGCCGCCCCGGCGCGCGGGACGCCGGGCCCCGCCGCCCCGCCGGCCGGCCTCCAAGGGGGCCGGGCGCCCTCGCGAGGCTGCCCCGTCGGGCCCCGGGCATTACCCCACCTCGGTTCGCTCCAACTCCCACGCCGCGTAGCAGCGCGTGTGCAGGTGGAAGACCGCCAGGTAGGGTTTCTCGACGGCATCCCGGAAAAATTGGAGCTCGAGTTCGGACTGATCATGCCGGACCGGCAGCGAGCACACGTGACACCGCGCCCCGATCCCCAGCCCCCCGTACACTCGCCGCGGCACTTCATTCGGGATTAACCCGTGCTGGATATGCCGCCGCGCTTTCTCGCGGAGGTTGGTTTCGCTCATCCCTCGCTCCCCCCTCCGCCCCGCCTGACAAACTCCCACACTGCGTAGCAGCGCGTGTGGACGTGAAACACGTCAAAGTAGGGGGTGCCCCCGTCCCGGGCAAACTGGATTTCAAACTCCATCTCCGCTTTCTCGACGGGGCGGTCGCACACCGCACACGGCGCCCCGACGCCCGGGCCGCCCCACAACCG
>DATFUK010000247.1:0-2283 GCA_035260865.1 Candidatus Methylomirabilota bacterium
AGACCGCGACGGCCCTGGCCCGCGCCGCCGACACGCTGGGGTACGAGACCCTGTGGCTGGCCGAGCATCACTTCCAGCACGAGGGCTACGAGTGCATCCCGAGCATCCCGATGCTCGCGGTGGACCTGGCGCATCGCACCGAGCGCGTCAAGATCGGCTGCGCCTTCAACGTCGTTCCCACGTGGCATCCCCTCCGTCTCGCCGAGGACTACGCGGTCGCGGACATCCTGACCCGGGGCCGCGTCGTGTTCGGGGTGGGGCGCGGCTACCACACCCGCGAGGTCGAGACCTTCGGCAACCCGATGCTGGACGCCGAGGCCAACCGCGAGCTCTTCGAGGAACAGGTGGAGGTCATCCTCAAGGCGTTTCGCGAGGAATCCTTCTCGCACCGGGGCAAGCACTACACGCTGCCTCCCGAGGTGCCCTACCGCGGCTATCCCCTGAAGGAGATCACGCTGGTGCCGCGTCCCCTGCATCCCGTGGAGGTGTGGCAGCCCATCGTGAGCGGCAGCGCGCGCGGCCTCGACTTCATGGCCCGGAATGGCATCAAGGGGGTCATCTCCGCCACCGCCGAGGAGCTCGTCCAGCGCTGGGTCGGCGACTATCAGCAGACCGCGCGCCGCCACGGCCGCGAGCTCCAGCTCGGCGAGGAGCTGATCCTCGGCTTCCGCATGTGCATCGACGACACGGTGGAGGGCGCGATCGAGCGCGCGCGCCCGTACTTCGAGGAGCACGCCAAGGTCATGGCCCCGCTCGGGATGCTGCGCTACAGCGAGGAGCACGCACGGGCGGTGGCCGCCCGGCAGCCGCAATCGCCGACCTCGGCCACGCTGGAGAACGGCGTGCGCAATCGCTCCTGGCTCTGCGGGCCGTCCGGCGACATCGTCGCCTATCTGAAGGGCCTGGAGCGCCGGTATCCGGGGCTGGACCACGTCATGATCGGCTGGGCGATCGGCACCCCGCGAGCCCTCATGGTCGAGCAGCTCACCCGCTTCGCGCGGGAGGTCATGCCCGCCTTCCGCTCCTAGGGCCGCTCCGGCACACGCCACAGGAAGACGTGGTTGCGGGTCTCGTTCACCGAGACGGTGACGCTCCGCTCGGGTATCCAGTCGCCGATGCCGTAGCGGTGCGACACGATCCGGGTGCCCGGCCGGAGCTGGCTCACGAGCTTCGGCCGCAGCCGCGCGTTGAGCTCGGGCGACAGGAAGAGCGCCACCACGGTCGCGTCCTGGATATCGGTCTCGAACAGGTCTTGCACCCGGAAGGTCACCCGGTCGCTGACGCCGGCCCGGGCCGCGTACGCCTGGGCCTCCCGGATGCGCGCGGGATCGAGGTCCACGCCCACCCCTCGCGCGCCGAACTCCTTGGCCGCGGCGATGACGATGCGCCCGTCGCCGCAGCCGAGGTCGTACACGACGTCGTCGCGGGTGACCCCGGCCAGAGTGAGCATGGCCTTCACGATCGCGAGATCGCTCGCGACGAAGATCACGTCCAGCGCGACGGGCTCGCGGGCTTCGCCGCCCCCGGCCGACGGGAGCTCGCCGGCACAACCAGCCAGCGTGGTGGTCAGCAGGGCCAGCGGCAGCAGATGGGCCCAGGCCCGATTCATGGCGCCAGTGTACGCAAAGTCTCCGACCTTCGTGCGCACGGGCCGTTCAAAGGAGCGCGGTGCAGTCGAGATCGTCGAACGCGGCGAGGATGCGCTGCAGGTGGGGCCACCAGATGACGGGGTGGAGCCCGAATGACTGCTGCCACACCGGGATTGCCAGGTGCCCGATGATCGAGAGCCGATAGTCCTCCCACAGGCGATCGAGGCTGTAACCGGTGACCCCGTGGGCGAGAAGCCCGCCGTGGTAGCGCTCGATGAGCGCCGCCTCCAGCCGCGCGCGGCGCTCCGGATACCAGTGGAGGGCCATCATGTAGGCCAGGTCGGCCGCCCCCCGTCCCACGCGCCAGCTGTCCCAGTCGATGAGGCGGATGCCGGACGCGACCCCGTCACGGGGATAGAGGAGATTCCAGACGTGGGCATCGCCATGGGCGAGGGTGTAGGTCGCGTAGAGACGCGCGGGCGTGTAGAGGCGTTCTCGCGCGTCGGACATGCGTGCGTAGACCGTTCGGGCCGACGACGAGAGACGGTCGCCCAGGGCCTCCGCAAAGCGCTCGTAGCGCCCACGATAGTCCGCCCCGATGGTCGCGAGCGCCGTCTCGTCGAGGAACGTGCCGACGTCCCGGCCGAGGCTCGGGTGGCGCCACCAGAACGCATGGAAGGCCGCCCACGTGTCG
>DATFUK010000248.1:0-4658 GCA_035260865.1 Candidatus Methylomirabilota bacterium
ACCACCGCCATGAGCCGCTCGGAATGCGTGAGGGCGATGTTGAGCCGGCTCTCGCCGATGAGACGGCCGTCCTCGAGCAGCGCGGCCCCGCCCGCGAGCGTGGCGGTCTCGAGCGCCAGGAGCCTCATGCGCGGAAGGATAGCACGCCCACTTTCGAGTTGACACGCCGCGCCCCGACCGTCATCCTTGAACGACTGATGGCCCCGCCGCCGCGACAATCCGACAGCCAGATGGACGCCGAGGTACGGGAGAAAATCCACCTCGAGATCCTCAAGCGCACCGGCGCCTACCACGCCAACGATCACGTCCTGCTGCCGTCGGGCCACCACACCAGCGAGTACATCGAGAAGACCCTGGTCACCACCGAGGCCTCCTTCACCGAGGGGCTCGGGGCGGTCATCGCCAAGCACTTCGCGCAGTGGCCCATCGACGTCGTGCTCTCCACCGGACCCGGGGCCCTGATCCTGTCGCACTGCGTGGCCCGCGCCCACCCCTCGCGGCCCACCCTGGCCTACGGCACCAAGGGGGTCAGCGGGGGCAAGCGCCGGGTGACCCTGCCCGTCGAGTTCCAGCGCTTCATTCGCGCCGGCACCAAGGTGCTGATCGTGGAGGACCTGGTGAGTTCCGGGACCACCGTGCGGCTGCTCTCCCAGCTCGTGGAGGAGCTGGGCGGCCAGGTCATCGGCATCGGCGCGCTGTGGCGCCGCACCAAGAAGTCGGTGATCGACGGCAAGGAGATCTTCAGCCTGGTGAGCCGCGACTTCCCCACGTACGCCGTCGACAACTGCCCGCTCTGCAAGAAGGGCGTCGCGCTCAACCAGGAATACGTGAAGCGCCGCGAGCATCGCAAGCCGTCCTCCGCCCACGAGAAGACCTAGCTCCCCTAGAGTCTAGTCCCCCTAGATATGGGGGCTCCGAGACGCGATCACCCCTCTATCCGGTATTTTGCCCTTGACACTCCCTGGACCCTCCCCTAGAGTCCGGACAGATCGACCGCTGACGCGCGGGGATCGGGAGGGGGGTGACATGATGGCGAAGAAGAAGGCCGCGAAGAAGAAAAAGAAGAAGTAAGGCGCCACTCGTGGCGCTCGGCCCTGTCGGCCCCATCCCGGCAGGGCCGTTCCATCTCACGTGACCCATCGCGACGCCTACCTCCTCCTGTTCGTCGTGGCCCTCATCTGGGCCGGCAACTTTCCTCTCGCCAAGCTCGGCCTCTCCGAGCTCGGACCGATGACGCTCGCGGCGCTGCGCGCGCTGATCGCCGCGCCCCTGCTCGTGCTCACCACGCGGGTGCTCGAGGGCCCGCTGCCGCCTCTCGCGCGCCGCGATCTCACCGCGGTGATCGTGCTCGGGGTCAGCGGCTTCCTGGGCAACTCGGTGCTCTGGTACACCGGCATGATGTTCACGACTCCCGCCAACGCGGGGATCCTCGGGGCCGCGGCCCCGGTGGTGGTGGCCCTCGCGGCCTCCGCGATGCTCCGCGAGCGCCTCTCGACCCTCAACCTGGCCGGGATCGCGCTCACCATGGCCGCGGTCGTCCTCACGATCGCGCGCGGGTCGTTCGAGGTCTTGCGGACGCTCTCGGCCAACCGGGGCGACGTGATCATCCTGGTCTCTCAGATGCTCTGGGTGACCTACACGCTCTACAGCCGCGCCAACCGCTCGACCTTCTCACCGCTGCAGATGCTGGCGGGCGCGCACGTGGTGGCGGCGGGCCTGCTGCTCCCGCTCGCCCTCCTGGAGCGGCCGTGGCGGAGCTTCGCGGGGGCCTCGGGGATCGCGGTCGTGGTCGTGCTCTACAGCTCCCTGCTGGGCACCCCGGCGCACCTCGCCTTCTACCAGGCGGTGCGGACGGTGGGGCCGGGACGGGCCGCGGTGTTCACCAACCTCATCCCGTTCATGGTGCTCGGGCTGTCCTGGCTGGTGGTCGGCGAGCCGATCCGCTGGTACCACTGGGTCGGCGCCGGCGGCGTGATCGCGGGCGTCGCGCTGACGACCCGTCGCTGATCTACCGCTTCGCGGTGGCCTTGCCCGGCTTGCCGGGCGCGACCTTCGCCGGCTTGTCGTCCTTGATGAGGTGCTTCACCTCGTCCATGAACTGGGAGATGTCCTTGAACTGGCGGTACAC
The DNA here is from genome assembly GCA_035260865.1 of Candidatus Methylomirabilota bacterium. Lineage (GTDB taxonomy): Bacteria > Methylomirabilota > Methylomirabilia > Rokubacteriales > CSP1-6 > CAMLFJ01. The sequence continues at coordinate 2,129 of DATFUK010000248.1, forward strand.
CGAGGCGAACCGCACGTAGGCCACCTGGTCCAGCTTCTGGAGATGCTCCATCACGATCTCGCCCAGCTCGAGGCTCGTGATCTCCTTCTCGGCGCGGTCGTGCAGCTTGGCCTCGATGTCGGCCACCACGTCGTCCACCGCCTGCACCCCGACCGATCGCTTCTCGCAGGACTTGAGGATCGAGCCGCGCAGCTTCTGGCGGTCGAAGGGCTCGCGGCGGCCGTCGCGCTTGACCACGTGGGGCAGCACGTCCTCGATGTACTCGTAGGTCGTGTAGCGGCGGTTGCACTTCAGGCAGGCGCGGCGCCGGCGGATGAACTCCCCGTCGCGGCCCACCCGCGAGTCCACCACGCGGTCCTCGGTGTGGCCGCAGAACGGGCACTTCACTTGAGGCGCTCCGGGTAGAGCGGGAATTGCCCGGTCAGCTCCTGGACCTGGCCCCTCACCGTCGCCTCCACCCCGCCGTCTCCCGGACGGGAGAGCACGCGGTCGATCAGCTCCGCGATCCGGGCCATCTCGGGCTCCTTCATGCCGCGGGTGGTCACCGCGGGCGTCCCGATGCGAATCCCGCTCGTGACCATCGGGCCCTTGGTGTCGAAGGGAATGCCGTTCTTGTTGACGGTGATCCAGGCGCGGTCGAGCGCCTCCTGCGCGTCCTTGCCGGTGACGCTCCGGGAGGTGAGGTCCACCAGGATCAGGTGCGTGTCGGTGCCGCCCGAGACCAGCCGGAAGCCGCGCGCGAGCATCGCCTCCGCGAACGCCTTGGCGTTCTTGACGATCTGCGCCTGGTACGCGCGCCACTCCTGGGTCTGGGCCTCGCGGAAGGCCACCGCCTTGGCCGCGATCACGTGCATGAGGGGCCCGCCCTGGATGCCGGGCAGCACGGTGCGATCGACATCCTTCGCGTACTGGCCACGGCACATCACCATGCCGCCCCGGGGCCCGCGCAGGGTCTTGTGGGTGGTCGTGGTGACGAAGTCGGCGAAGGGAACCGGGGAGGGATGCAGCCCCGCTGCCACCAGGCCCGCCGGGTGCGCGATGTCGGCCATGAGCCTGGCGTCGACCTCGTCCGCGATCTCGCGGAACGGCTTGAACTCGATGGCGCGCGGGAACGCGGAGCCGCCCGCGATGATGAGCTTCGGGCGGTGGGTGCGGGCCAGGTCGCGCACCTGGTCCAGGTCGATGCGCTCGGTGTCCTTGGTGACGCCGTAGGGGACGATGTTGTAGAAGCGGCCCGAGAAGTTCATCGGGCTGCCCGCGGTGAGATGCCCGCCGTGGGCCAGGTTGGGGCCCAGCACCGTGTCTCCCGGCTTGAGCAGGGCGAAGTAGACCGCCATGTTGGCCTGGGATCCCGAGTGCGGCTGCACGTTCACGTGCTCGGCCCCGAAGAGCTCCTTGGCGCGGGAGATCGCGAGGTCCTCCGCGATGTCCACGATCTCGCAGCCGCCGTAGTAGCGCTTGCCCGGATAGCCCTCGGCGTACTTGTTCGTCATCACCGAGCCCACCGCCTCCAGCACCGCCTCCGAGACGAAGTTCTCGGACGCGATCAACTCGAGGTTGCGGGACTGGCGCTCGGTCTCGGCCCGGATCGCCTTGGCGATCTCGGGATCCACCTGCTCGAGGCGGCTCACCGCCGGCCCTCCGGGTGGCGCCGCTCGATGTCGGCGATCTTCTCCACCCGTCGCGCGTGACGGCCGGCCGCGAAGCCGGTCACGAGCCACGCCTGGAGGATGTCCGTGGCCATGTCCGCGCCCATGAGCCGGCCGCCCAGCACCAGCACGTTGGCGTCGTTGTGCTCGCGGCTCATCCGCGCGGTGTAGAGATCCCCGCACAGGGCCGCGCGGACCCCGGGGACCTTGTTGGCCGCGATCGCCATGCCGACGCCGGTGCCGCAGACCAGCAGGCCGCGCTCCACCTTGTGATCGGCCACGGATTCGCCGACCAGGGCCGCGTAGTCGGGGTAGTCCACCGACTCCGTGGAGTGGGTGCCGAGGTCGAGAACGTGGAGACCGTGATTTATGAGCCAGCCCTTGAGGGCTTCCTTTAGCTCATACCCGGCGTGGTCGGCTCCGAGCGCAATGGTAGAAACCACGGGCCAACCTTACGCTCCGTCGGGGTTGAGTGTCAAGACGACGCTACCGGTGGTATCAGCGCCCTGCCACCCGCCCTCACTCGAGACAGCAGCGCCAGGCCAACCACGAAGAAGGAGCCGATGGCCAGGATGCCGGCCCGCTGGTTGCCCCCCGCCGCGTGGGAGATGCCGCCGAACACGAGCGGGCCCATGACCGCGGCGCTCTTGCCGCAGAGCGAGTAGAAGCCGAAGAGCTCGGCCTGCATGCCCGGAGGCGCCAGGCGCGCCAGGAACGCGCGGCTCGCGGCCTGCACCGACCCGAGGCCGGTGCCCGCCACCACCGCGAGCGCCCAGAACTGGCCCTGGGTCTCGACGAAATAGGCCGCGACCACGATGGCCGCCCACTGGCAGAGGGTGACCATGACCACCCGGCGCGGGCCCAGGACGTCGGTCGGCCGC
>DATFUK010000249.1:0-2386 GCA_035260865.1 Candidatus Methylomirabilota bacterium
GGGCAGACGCCCGCCCCGCCAGCGCGCGAAGGCCCGCGCCTCGGCGAGGCTCACGTAGACCGGCCAGTCCGTCACCTGATCGAGGGGGAGCCGGTCGAAGAGCGTGCGATAGATCCAGGCGCCGTCCACCAGCTCCCACACCGCGGGATGCTCGACGCGGTCGTGACCGCGCCACACCCAATCCTCGTCGATCCACAGGTCGGCGCGGGTGTAGCCACCGTCCTCGACGAAAGCCTGGAACTCGCCATTGGTGACCGGAGTGCCATCGATGCGGAAGGCGGGCACGTGAACCTCGAGGGCGGAGAATTCGTTGTCCCAGCCGAAGGGCAGCTCGTCGAAGCGGGCCCCGAGCGTCGCCGGGCCCGCGGGGACCTCGACCGGCCCGGCGGGGCGGCCGGGCCCCAGCACGTAGGGCGGCAGCCAGGCCGGTCGCATCTTGCGCTCGAGGGGCAGGCGCTGCAGCATGTACAGCAGAGTTTCCTGATGCATGAGCTCGTGCTCGATCACCATGCTGAACACGCGGCCCTCCCGGGCCATCAGGTGCGCGTCCGCCCGCGCGGCCACCGCATCCACGGATGCGAGCAGCGCCGCGCGCACGCGATCGCGATAGGCGACGACCTCGTCCACCGCGGGCCAGCGGTCCGGCACCTCGGGGTGGTCGTGGCAATGCGTCGGATCGTCCACGTCCGGGTCGATCCCGCGCGAGAACAGCTCATCGAAGGCCGCGTTGAACGGAAGCTGGTCCAGCACCCCGCCGCCCACGTGGTTCCAGGCGAACGCGGGCAGGTGCCCCAGGTAGAAGATGAACGGGTGGCGCAGCGCGATCGGCTGGGCGAGCCAGCTCCCGGGCGCGAGGAGCCCGAAGATCCGATCGGTGCGTGCCCATGCGTCGGTCAGCCGGTCCGCGATCGTCTCGACCATGTCACTCCTTCCGGGCCCGGTGGCGGTCTTGTCGGAATCCTTTGGGCCCTTCGTGGCGTCTAGCTTGCAGCAGGACGATGCCATGCGCTACCGGCTAGACATCCATACGGACGAACGGGCGCGACAGGAGCGCCTGGAAAGCGACGTGCGGGAGGGCCTCACCACGTGGCAGAAGTCCTTGCCGCCGAAGTACTTTTACGACCGCGCGGGGTCGCTCCTGTTCGAGCGGATCACCGAGCTGCCGGAGTACTACCCGACCCGCACCGAGGCGGCCCTGCTGGGGGAAATTGTGCCCGGGTTGATCGGGGAAATTTTTCCCGCCGACATCGTGGAGATCGGGGCCGGCTCCTCCGAGAAGACCCGCCTCATCCTCGACGCGGCCACCGGGCGTGGGCGGGCCGTCCGCTACGTGCCCCTGGACGTGGACCGGCTCACCCTCGAGAGCACCGCCGCCCGGCTCACGCGGGACTACCCGGCGCTCTCCATCCACGGGGTGGTCGGGGATTTCGAGCGGGACCTGGCCCACGTGCCACCCCCCACCGGACGGCGTCTCGCCCTCTTTCTGGGGAGTACCATCGGCAATCTCGACGCCCCGGAGCGCGGGAGCCTGCTCGCGGGCCTGCGCGCGCTCCTGCCCGACCGCGGCGACCGACTGCTGCTGGGCGTGGACCTGGTCAAGGACGTCAAGGTGCTCGAGGCGGCCTACGACGACTCGGCCGGGGTGACCCGCGACTTCAACCGCAACATCCTGCGTGTGATCAACCACGCGGTGGACGGCGACTTCGAGCCCGAGGCCTTCCGCCATCACGCGTTCTACAACGAGGCGGACTCCCGCATCGAGATGCACCTGGTGGCCGACACCGCCCAGACCGTGAAGCTCGGGCGCCTCGGGCTCACCGTGCGCTTCCAGCCCGGCGAGGACATCTGGACCGAGAACTCCTACAAGTTCACGCGCGACGGCGTCGAGGCGATGCTGGCCGGCGCCTCACTCGACCTCGTGCAGTGGCACGTGGACCCCGCGAACTACTTCGCCCTGGCGCTCGCCGCGCCACGGTGAGCGCGACCGACGACCCCGATTACACGCAGCCCACTCCGCGCCTCCTCTACGTCCACGACGACCTGACCGCGGAGGTGGCGCGCCACGAGGGCGCGGACTCGCCCGCCGCCCTGCTCGCGCGCGACCTGCTCGCGCGGATCGGCCGCGATCCGGAGCGCGTGCGCATCCTCACGCTCGGCGAGCAGGTGGAGCGCGTGGTGGGCCAGGGCGATCACGCCCCCTTCGCGCTGGCGCTCGGGATCGGCGCGGCCGGGCAGGGCGTGGCCGAGACCCTGCACGCGCGCGCGGGCTGGTTCCCGCGCATCCGCCGGATCGGGCTCACCCGCGAGGAAGACGGCCGCGGCGGCTACCGCGTGGTCAGCACCGAGGCGCGCGACCTGCCGGGTCAGCTCGACGGCATGAGGGACT
>DATFUK010000250.1:0-4246 GCA_035260865.1 Candidatus Methylomirabilota bacterium
GTACTGGTCGAACGGGACGAGGATCAGCGCCGCCGTCCACGCGGCGACCGCGCCGACGACCACGTTGATCCAGGCGCCGGCCCAGAAGCTCGAGCCCTGGAGGCCGCGATGGATGAGGATGGTCGCGAGCGAGGCGCAGAGAGCGCTCGAGAGCGCCATCAGGTGTGGCGTCGGGAGCAACGCGGGCCCGGCGATCAGCCGACTTCGGCGCGGAGGCGGTCGTGCAGCGTGGCGAGCTGGTCGGTCATCGCGGCCACCGAGCGCGCGCCGGCCTGGAAGATCGCGGTGGCGTTCAGGGCCACCCAGCCGAAGCCCATGGCCTTGAGCGCGGCGACGCGGGCCACCACCGCGTCGTGGTCGGCGTAGAAGGTCTTGCCCGCCGCGTCGCGCGGCGGCGGCGCCACCATGCTCTGCAACCCGATGGCCCCGGGATCGCGCCCGGCGGCCTCGGCGTGCCGGTGGATGGCCTCGATGGCCTCGCGCGCCCCAGCCGCGTCGGTGACCCGGCTGGCCAGCCAGCCGTCGCCGAGCCGGCCCACGCGCCGGAAGGCGGCCTCCGAGAGTCCGCCGATCCAGATCGGCAGGCGGGCGTCCTGCGGCGGCTTGGGCTCCATCGCCATGGACACCGTGGGGTAGTGCGCGCTCTCGAAGCTCACCTCGGCGTCGGTCCAGTAGGCGCGCAGCAGGCGGATCGCCTCGTCCATGCGCGCGCCGCGCGTGCGATAGGGCTCCCCGAGCGCCTCGTACTCCGACTCCTGCCAGCCGACGCCCACCCCGAGCCGCACGCGGCCGCCCGACAGCGTGTCGAGCGTGCTCACCTGCTTGGCCACCAGCGTGGGCTGGCGCTGCGGGAGCACGAGCACCTCGGTGCCCAGGGTGACGCGGGTGGTGACCGCCGCGATGTAGGAGAGCGCCATCAGCGCTTCCAGGATCGGCATCGCCGCGTTGTAGGGGCCGCGCGGGCGGCCCTCGATCGGCACGCCCATGACCACGTGGTCGAAGATGTCGATGTGGTCGTAGCCGATCCGCTCGATGGCGCGGGCGAGGCCGGCCACCGCGGCCGGGCCCTCCCGGTAGGACACGCTCGGAAACTCGACGCTGAGCTTCATGGTCTCCTCCGCCGTCAGCCCGTCAACACGAGTAGGAATGGCCGGTAAACTTTACAGCACCGAGCAGCCCCGGGGATCCCACATGATCCGCTTTCCGGCACGTTCCTCTCTCGAACACGGTCGGTATCTACTGGCACGACGGTTGCCATACCATGGCCCTGGAGTCGTATCCCGGGGAGGTAGCCATGAGACGATTGGTCCTCTGCATGGTTGTGGCGTTCCTCGCGGTTCTGCTCGACGGGCTGGCCGGCTCCCACATGGCGCGTACGGCTCAGGAGCCTGCGCCGCCCGCGCCCCGCTTCGTCCGGGAAGCCCAGCGAACGCTGCGCGAGCTGGGCTATCAGCCGGGCCCGGTCGACGGGGTCGTGGGGCCGAAGACGAAGGATGCGCTGGCGAAGTATCAGCGATTCGAGCGGATCCGGGTCACGAGACGGCTCGACTCGGAGACGATGGCGCGCCTCGACATCCACGAGCGGCTCTTCCGTCCCGGCCGAGCGGCGCGCGGGTGAGGTCGGGGCGGCTACCGCCACGTGTCGACCGAGAGCGTTTGCTGGTACGCGCAGCCCATGATGCGCCAGTAGCCGTTGGTCTCGCCCCCGACGACCACCGCGTGGATGTCCTCGCGACGGAACATCGGGATCAGCTCCTCGGGTGCCGCCTGGAGCCGGGTCGCCCACGGCTCCTCGCCGAACGTGGCGCGGGGATAGATGTAGTTCTGCACGAGCTGGTAGTCCCAGTACTCGCCGGCCGGCATCCGCGCATTGTCATACAGCCAGTCGATGAGTGCATCCTTCTTCAGGAACCCGCCCCGGTCGACGAACTGCCGCGCGGTGATGGGATCCAGCAGGAGGGTGGGCGGGGTATGCGGGTCCATGCCGCGGAACATGTTGCGGACGTGCTCGCGCCAGTACCGCTCCCGGAGGCCGAGGGTGAATGCGGTCGAGCGACAGCCGGTGAACACGCTCACCGTGCTGTCGGTTGGCCGGAAGCCGTGCTGGACGTGGAAGGGCTCCCAGGGACTCCGCTCCTCGTTTTCGCCGAAGGTCACACTGTTGTACGCGTAGTTGTTGCCCATCGAGCCCATGTAGGTCAGGCCCGGGACCGAGCCGCCCTGGAGGTTCTGTGAGAGGAGCCCGTAGGCACGGCCGATCGTCGCGTTGGCGTGGTTGTGCGGACCGAGCGCGCCGGTGCCGACGTTCATGGCGATCTCGTGGCGCACGGGCCCGTTGACGACCGCCATGGTGGCGAGCGAGCTCGAGCTGCTGCCGCGCGCGCTCACCCCGGTCGCGGCCAGGGCCAGGATCACCGGGAAGTACGCCGGGACCGCCCCGGCCATGACCGCGTTCACCGCGACCTTCTCGACGGTGTACTCCCACGCCTCCCGGAAGTGGGTCGGCCGCATGCGCCCGACCACCTCGTCGGCCCGGCGCCCGGTGCCCGCGAGCATCGCGGCCACGCGCTCCTCGGTGGGGAGCACGATGGGAAGCTTGTCCGTCCAGTCGCGGTCGAGGAAGAGGCGGTGGAGCGCCTCCTCGGTGTCGGGCTCGACCAGCCGCGGCGCGGACCGGTCGAAGTCGATCGCGCCGCGCTCGTCGTCGGTGAACGGCCGGGTCAGCCCCTCGATCACCTCCTGCATGACGGGCCGCCGGCTGATCGGATCACGCCCGTCGACGTAGGCGCGCAGCTCCGCCGCCGTCTTGCCCATGACCGGCTGGGGCACGAACGCCTGGCGGAGGCCCGGCATGCCGTTCTGGGCCGCGACGGCGCCGGCGACGCGGTCGAACTTCTCGGTGTGCAGCGCGACGGTGGGGACCCCGTACGCCGCCTCGATCGTCATCGCGTGCGCGGCGACCGCCGGCGCGCAGGTGCTTCAGTGGCCGACGCCGACGATGGCCGCATGCCCCCGCGCCTTGATCTCCTGCCAGGTCGCCGGATCGTCCTTGAGATACACGCTCGAGATCGGCTTGACGATGGTCTTGACCGCCGGCATGTGTTCGGCGAACCAGGCCTGCATCTGCCGGAGGAAGACGTCCGAGTCGTCGAAGCGGCAGTCCACCAGGTAGACCGTCTTGCCGTGCAGCGTGTCGAGCCGGGGGGCCAGCTCCTTGCGGGTGATCTTCGGAGCGAAGCCGACCGGGTTCAGGGTCGTGAGCTTGCCGTTCGCCGTCATGGTGGTCTGCCTCCGTGGCCGCCAGTCTACAATGACCGCACCTTGACCTGCTCGGGGACCGGCTGCTAGGCTGCGGCCCTCCGACATCCCCATCCGGCACTTCCATCAAAGGAGATGAGCATGAAGCGAGCGCTCCACGGGCTGGGTCTGTTCGTTCTGCTGACCGCGATCGTCGCGAGCCCGGTGTGGCCCCAGGAGCCCTATCCCACGCGGCCGATCTCCATCGTGGTCGCGTTTCCGCCGGGCGGGGTGGCCGACAACACGGCGCGGCCGGTGGCCGCGGCGCTCGAGCGCATCCTCAAGCAGCCGGTGCCGATCATCAACAAGGCCGGGGCGGCGGGCGCGGTGGGCAACCAGATCGTCGCCACCAGCAAGCCGGACGGCTACACGCTGCTGATGGCCCTCGTCAGCGTCTCGGTCCTGCCCGAGGTCGACAAGCTCTTCGGGCGGCCGCAGAATTACACGCTCGACCAGCTGACCGGGATCGCCCGGATCAACGCCGATCCCTCGATGCTGGTCGTCCGCGCCGACGCGCCGTGGAAGACGCTCAAGGACCTGGTGGAGGACGCCAAGAAGCGGCCCGGGGAGATCGTCTTCACCTCCTCCGGCCTCTACGGGGCGGCCCACATCCCGATGGAGATGTTCATCAAGGCGGCCGGCATCAAGATGCGGCACCTGCCCACCACGGGCGGCGGCCCGATGATGAACGCGATGCTGGGCGGCCACGCCCAGCTCGTGATGACGCCGGTGAGCCTGGCCGCCGCGCACGTGAAGGCGGGCAAGCTCCGGCTGCTCGCCCATAGTGGCAACGGGCCGGTCGTCGCGTACCCGGAGGTGCCCACGTTCAAGTCGCAGGGCTACGACGTCGAGTACACCGCGTGGGCCGGGCTGGTGGCCCCGAAGGGCACGCCGCCCCACGTGGTCAAGATCCTGCGCGACGCGGCCCGGCAGGCGGTGAAGGAGCCCG
>DATFUK010000251.1:0-16752 GCA_035260865.1 Candidatus Methylomirabilota bacterium
CACGGCTCCTACGACTACGCGGAGGTGAGCCTCGGCTCCACGCCGGAGAACTGGGGCGGCCTCGCCGCGCCCGCCAGCACCGCCTACTCGCGGGGCGTGCCGCCGGCCGTGCTCGAGGACGTGGTGGTGCTGCCGTTCAACCACGCGGAGCTGGCGGTGGCGCGCATCGAGCGCGAGGCCAACCAGCTCGCGGCCGTGCTGGTGGACCCGATCCCGAACCGGGTGGGGCTGATCCCGGCGCATCGCGAGTTCCTGCGCGCGCTGCGCGAGGTGACCGCCACCCACGGCATCGCGCTGATCTTCGACGAGGTCATCACGTTCCGGGTCGGCTACGCAGGCGCCCAGGGCCTCTTCGGCGTGACCCCGGACCTGACCACGCTCGGCAAGATCATCGGCGGCGGCTTCCCGGTGGGCGCGGTGGCGGGCCGCGCCGACGTGATGGCGGTGTTCGATCCCACCGGCGGCAAGCCGGCCGCGCCGCACGGCGGGACCTTCAACGCCAACCCGGTCACCATGGCCGCGGGCCTCGCCGGGATGCGCCTGCTGACGCCCGAGGCCTTCGCGAAGCTCGACGAGCTGGGAGCCAAGCTGCGCGCGAGCCTGGAGGCGTGCTTCAAGCGCGCGGGCGTGCCGGGCGCGGTCACCGGCCTGGGCTCGCTCTTCCGCGTGCACCCGACCGATCGCGAGCTGATCGACTACCGCAGCACCCGCACCTCGCCCGAGGAGGAGGCGCGCCGGCAGCGCCTGATCCGCGGGCTCATGGAGCGCGGCGTGCTCATGTCGGTCACCGGCCTCGGCTGCCTCTCCACGCCGATGGCGGACGCCGAGCTGGAGGGCCTGATCGAGACATTCGCCGCGGTGCTGGCGGCCGAGCGCGGAGGCCGCTGAGCGGGAGGAACGCCCCTCACCCTGCCCTCTCCCCGAGGGGAGAGGTGGAGGGTGCGTGCCTTGACACCTCCTGGTGCCACGGGTAACGTCGGGCCCTCGGTCGCCCCGCCCCTCGCGGTCAAATAGGAGGCACCATGTCGCGCTCGCTGGCTCCATCCCGGATCGTCTCGCTGCTCGCCGTCGCGCTCCTCACCGTTCTCACGCTCACCGGCCCCGCCGCCGCCCAGAAGCCGGGCGGCACGTACGAGGTCGCGTACGACCTCAGCCCGTTCACCCTCGACGCGATGGCGGACACGATCAGCGCCAAGTCGCACATCGTGGACAACGTGCAGGAGGGGCTCTTCGCTCCTGACGCCGCGCTGGTGCCGAAGCCGATGCTGGTCGAGAAGTGGACGGTGAGCCCGGACGGCCTCACCTGGACGTTCGTGCTCCGCAAGGGCGTGCCCTTCCACAACGGCGAGATCCTGAAGGCCGACGACGTCGTCGCCTCGCTCCAGCGCTGGCTCAGCCGGGACGGCACGTGGGCGCCGCATCTCAAGTCGCGGCTCACCGCGCTCGAGCGGGTGGACGACGTGACCGTGCGCATGAAGCTGTCCCGGCCCTTCGGGGCCATGCTCGAGGCGCTCTCGATGGTGGAGGGCGTGCAGCCGGTGATCTTCCCGAAGTCGGTGCTCGACCGCTACCCGGGCGACAAGGACCGCGTCAGCGAGAAGGACGTCGTCGGCACCGGGCCCTTCAAGTTCGTGAGCTGGGAGCGCGACCGGCGCATCGTGCTCGAGCGCTTCGACAAGTACGCGGCCCGCAAGGAGCCGCTGAGCGGCTTCGCGGGCAACAAGACCGCCTACTTCGAGCGCGTGCACCACAACTTCGTCCCCGAGGCGGCCGGCCGCGTCGCGGGCGCCCTCACCGGCCGCTACGACCTGGCGATGCTCCTGCCGCTCGACCAGATGGCCCAGATCAAGGCCAGCTCCGCGGTGGTCGCGCAGGTGAACCCGTACGGCGGGCGCACCGAGATCACCTTCAACACCACGATCGCGCCGTTCGACAAGAAGGCGATGCGCCAGGCGGTGGCCGCGGTGCTGGAGCCGGAGGAGATGCTGGCCGCGATCGCCCCCAAGGGGCTCTACACGCTCAACTCGAGCCCGTTCTTCCCGAACCAGGCCACGTGGGTGAGCAAGATCGGCTACGACACCTACGCCAAGCGCGACCTCGCGAAGGCGCGCGAGCTGATCCTCTCGGCCGGGCTGACCCCGCCGGTCGCCATCACGGTGATCTCGGTGCCGGTCAGCCTGCCCGGCGGCCGCCAGATCCAGGTGGCGGTGCAGCAGCTCGACGAGAGCAAGCTCTTCAAGGTGGATCTGCAGATCATGGACTGGACGGTGATGGTGCAGAAGCGGTGGGAGAAGAAGCACAGCGCGATGTACAACGCGTTCAACGTCTGGTACCAGAACGACCTGGTCGCGCCCACCTGGAACAACCCGCAGCATCCCGCGTCGGGCTTCTTCGTGAGCCCGACACGCGACGAGCTGCTCGAGCGGCGGCTGCAGACCACGAGCGCGGCCGAGATCGCCAAGATCCGGGACGACTTCCACCGCTGGTTCTGGGACGAGGTGCCGCTCTTCCCCTTCGGCAACTTCGCCACGCTCAACACGGTGGGCCCCCACGTGAAGGGCTCCCAGCATCTCGGCAGCCCGATCTACTTCGGAGTCTGGTTCGACGGCAAGAAGTGAGGAGCTATCTCGCCCGGCGCCTGGCCAGCGCGGTCCCCGTCATCCTGGTGGTGGCGATCGTCGGGTTCGTGCTCTTCCGGCTGACCCCGGGCGACCCGGCGGCGCTGCTCGCGGGCGACAACGCGAGTCGAGAGCAGATCGAGAAGACCCGGCAATACCTCGGGCTCGACCAGCCGATCCACGTGCAGTTCGCGCGCTACCTGAGCCGGCTGGCCCGCGCCGACTTCGGGCAGTCGATCTTCCTCGGCCGGCCGGTGACGACCGCGATCCTCGAGCGGCTCGAGCCCACGATCTCGCTCGCCATCGTCGCGGAGCTCTTCGCCCTGGCCCTCGCGATCCCGCTCGGGCTGCTCGCCGCGGTGCGCGCGAACACGTGGGTGGACCAGGCCGCGATGGCCCTGGCGCTGGCCGGGCTCTCGATCCCCGCCTTCTGGCTCGGCCTGCTCCTGGTGTTCTCGTTCGGGGTCAAGCTCGGCTGGCTGCCGGTCGGCGAGTTCCGTCCGCTCGCGGACGGGATCGGCCCCTTCCTGCGTCACATGATCCTGCCCGCGGTCTCGCTCGGCCTCATCCAGATGGCGCTCACCGCGCGCATGGTGCGCTCGAGCATGCTCGAGGTCCTGCGCGAGGACTACATCCGCACCGCGCACGCCAAGGGCATGAGCCGCCGCGTCATCGTTCTGCGCCACGCGCTCCGCAACGCCCTGATCCCGACGGTGACGGTGGTGGGGCTCGGCTTCGGCGCCCTCGTGAGCGGCGCGGTGGTCGTGGAGACGATCTTCGCGCTGCCCGGGCTCGGGCGCCTCACCGCGACCGCGCTGCTCAACCGCGACTACCCCCTGATCCAGGCGGTCCTCATGTTCGTGGCGATGATCTTCATCGTGATGAACCTCCTGGTCGACCTCGCGTATGCCTACCTCGACCCCCGCCTCCGCGTCCGCTACTGAGCCGAGCCCGGCGGTCTGGGCGGCCCCGCGATCCCGGCCGCGCCTCGCCCGGCTGTGGCGCAGCCGCTACACGATCGCGGGGCTCGGCATCCTGGGCGCCCTGATCGTCCTCGCCGTCTTCGCCGACCAGATCGCGCCATACGGCCCGAACCGCATGCGGCCGACCGAGCGCCTGCAGGCGCCGAGCGCGGCGCACCCCTTCGGCACCGACGATCTGGGCCGGGACATCCTGAGCCGCGCGGTGTTCGGCGCGCGGCTCACCCTGACCATCGGAGCGATCGTGGTGCCCTTGAGCCTGCTGCTCGGGGTGCCCCTGGGGGTGGCGGCCGGCTACTACCCGCGGGTCGACGGCTTCATCATGCGAATCGTCGACGGGCTGATGGCGTTCCCCGCGGTGCTGTTCGCGATCACCCTCATGGCGGCGCTGGGCCCGAGCGTCACCAACGTCATCATCGCGCTCTCGGTCGCCTACGCGCCGAGCGCAGCGCGCCTCGCCCGCGGCTCGACGCTGACCGTGCAGGCCCTGACCTACGTCGAGGCCGCGCGCGCCCTCGGCGCCCCGGACGGCCGGCTCATCGCGCGGCACGTGCTGCCCAACATCTTCGCCCCCCTGCTCGTGCTGGCCTCGTTCACGTTCGCGGTCTCGGTGCTGACCGAGGCGATCCTGAGCTTCCTCGGCGCGGGCGCGCCGCCCTCGGTGCCCAGCTGGGGCACGATGGTGGCCGAGGGGCGCAACTACATCGAGGCCGCGCCCTGGCTCATGTTCTTCCCCGGCTGCTGCATCGCCATCGTGGTGATGGGGCTCAACCTGCTCGGCGATGGGCTCCGGGACCTGCTCGACCCGCGGCTGCGCGGCGGGTTCCGGGGCAGCGGCGTGTCGTGACCCCGTCGTGACCTTCGTGAAGGAGATCGCGTGGACCTGATCGTGACCAACGCGAACGTGCTGACCATGGACGGCCGCGACGCGCCCGCGTCCGCCGTGGCGATCCGCGGCGGCAAGATCGTCGCGGTGGGCCGCGACCAGGACGCGCTCGCCTTCCGGCGGCCGGGCACACGCGTCGTCGACGCGGGCGGCCGCACCGTGCTGCCCGGCTTCATCGAGCCGCACAATCACATGGTCGGCTACGGTACCGCCCTGATCGGCGTGGATGCGCGCACGCCGCCGAACGAGACCATCGCCGACATCGTGGCGCGGGTGCGCCTGGCCGCCGCCGCGCTGCCACCGCACCGCTGGATCCTCGGCCGCGGCTACGACGACACCGGCCTGCGCGACATGCGCCATCCGACGCGCCGCGACCTCGACCAGGCCTCGACCGAGCACCCCATCGTGATCTGGCACAACTCCGGCCACCTCACCGTCGCGAACAGCAAGGCGCTCGCGCGGGCCGGCATCACCGCGGGCACCGCGGACCCGGCCGGCGGGCGCATCGGCCGGTTCGAGGGCAGCGCGGAGCCGGACGGCGTGCTCTACGAGGCGCCGGCGCAGACGATGGTCACGAAGCTGATCCCGGCCTACGAGGCGGCCGAGCTGGCCGATTCCTTCCGCCGGGCCCAGGACGAGTTCCTCCGCCAGGGCGTGACCACCATCCACGACGCGCACGTGAGCCGCCTGCGCGGCATCGACATCCTCGATACCTACCAGAAGATGCACGCCTCCGGCGCGCTCAAGCTGCGCGTGAACATGTTCATGCAGTGGGACTACCTGAAGGAGCTGGACTTCGCGCCGGCGCCGGGCTCGGGCGACGATCGCCTGCGGGTGGCCGGGTGCAAGATCGTCTCGGACGGATCGATCCAGGGCATCACCGCCGCGCTCCGCGAGCCCTACTACTGCAACGAGGCCGAGAAGGGCTGGCTCATCTACGAGCAGGCCGAGCTCGACGAGATGGTGCTCACCCTCCACCGCCGCGGCTACCAGATCGCGATCCACGCCAACGGCGACGCGGCGATCGACTCGGTCCTGCTGGCCTACGAGCGGGCGCTGCAGGCGATCCCGAAGGCCGACCACCGCCACCGCATCGAGCACTGCCAGGTGTGCCACCCCGAGCACCTCCAGCGCATCGCCCGGCTCGGCGTGATCCCGAACTTCTTCGCCAACCATGTCTACTACTGGGGCGACCGTCACCGCGACCGCTTCCTCGGCCCGGACCGGGTGCAGGTCCTGGACCCGGTCGGCTCGGCCTTCCGCGCCGGCATCCGGCCGATGCTCCACTCGGATTGCCCGGTGACGCCGGTGAGCCCGCTCTTCTGCGTGCAGAGCGCGGCGGCGCGCGTGACCAGCTCCGGCAAGGTGCTGAACGACCCGGAGCGGGTCGCGGTGCGGGAAGCGCTCTCCACCGTGACCGCGAACGCGGCGCACGGCGCCTTCGAGGAGCGCCAGAAGGGCACGCTCGAGGTTGGCAAGCTCGGCGACCTCGTCCTGCTCGGCGCCGATCCCCTGAAGGAGGCGCCGCACGAGATCGGCAAGATCCCGGTGTCGGCCACCGTCGTCGGCGGCGAGGTCGTCTACCAGGAGGCCGCGCTTGGATAGGAGCCTGCTCGAGGCCGACGCGCTCACGCTCGCCCGCCGCATCCGGACCAAGGACATCTCCCCGGTGGCGGTGGTCGAGGCGGTGCTCGCGCGGATCGAGGCCCTCCAGCCGACCGTGAACGCGTTCATCACCGTGACCGCGGACGAGGCGCGGGAGACGGCGCGCCGCGCGGAGGCCGCGGTGCTGGCCGGCGAGCGGCTCGGGCCACTCCACGGCGTGCCGTTCTCGGTCAAGGATCTGCTGTTCACCAAGGGCACGCGGACCACGATGGGCTCCCGGATCTTCGCCGAGCAGGTGACCGGCGCGGACGCGGTCCCGGTCCGGCGGCTGCGCGAGGCCGGCGCCATCCTGATCGGCAAGACCACCACGCCCGAGTTCGGCCACAAGCCGCTGACCGACAGCCCCCTCTTCGGCGCCACGCGCAATCCCTGGGATCTCTCACGCACCGCGGGCGGCTCGTCGGGCGGGGCCGCCGCGGCGGTCGCCACCGGCCAGGCGCCGCTCGCGCTCGGGACCGACGGCGGCGGCTCGGTCCGTCTCCCCGCCGCCTGCTGCGGCATCGTCGGGCTCAAGCCCACGCTCGGCCGCGTCCCGCACGCGCAGCAGGCGGACCTCTTCTCCTCCACGTCCTACATCGGCCCGATGACCCGGAGCGTGGCGGAGGCGGCGGCCTGCTTCGACGCGATCGCCGGCTACGACGCGGGCGATCCCTACTCGCGCCCGGAGCCGCCGGACGACCCGCGCGACGTCGCGGTGCGCGGCCTGCGGCTCGGCTGGCTGCCCCGCGTGGGCAACCCCCTCGTGGATCCGGAGGTCCTCGCGGCGTGCGAGGCGGCGGTGCGCCACCTGGAAGAGCGGGGCGCGCACGTCGAGAGCGTGGAAGAGGACGTCTCGGCCTTCGAGCGGACGTTCCTGATCTCGCTCCAGGCCGGGCTCGCCGCGCGCGTCGGCCCGCACATGGCCGAGTTCGGCGACAAGGTGGCGAAGAGCCTGCGCGAGTCCATCGAACGCGGCGCGCAGTGGTCCGCGGTGGACTGGGTGAACGCGCTCGGCCAGCGGACCGCGGTCTACCGTCGCGTGCAGGCGCTCCTCCAGCGCTTCGACTTCCTGCTATCGCCGACGCTGTCGCGCCCGGCGCTCGCCCTCGATCACGATCCGTACGAGCCGATCACCATCGCGGGCGAGACCGCGGGCACGATCCGCGGCGCCTGGTACCCCTATCTCTGGCCCTTCAACCTCTCCGGCCACCCGGCGATCTCGCTGCCGTGCGGCTGGTCCTCCGACGGCCTGCCCATCGGCCTGCAGATCGTCGGTCCCTGGTACGGAGACCGCCGCGTCCTCGCGCTGGCCGGTCACCTCGAGCGCGAGCGCCCGTGCGCGCGCCCGATGCCTCTCTAGGAGACACGTCATGCCGCTCTCGCCCAAGGGCTTCCCGGTCCTGCTCAGCTTCGACATCGACGCGGAGACGATGTGGACCGCCCGCGACCCCAAGAACGCCGAGCGCCCCATCGTGATGAGCCAGGGCGCCTACGGCTGGAAGGTGGGCGTGCCCCGCATCCTCGAGCTGCTCGCCCGCTACGGCCTGCGGGTGACGTTCTTCGTGCCGGGCCTGGTCATGGAGCAGCGGCCCGCGATGGTCGAGGCGATCCTGAAGGCCGGCCACGAGATCGCGCACCACTCCTGGTCGCACGCCTGGATCGTCAACCTCTCGCTCGAGCAGGAGCGCGAGGAGATGGACAAGGGCATCGAGATCATCCAGCGCATGACCGGGCGGAAGCCGGTCGGCTACCGCTCCCCGGCCGCGGAGTTCAGCCCGCACACGCTCCGGATGCTCGGCGAGTACGGGTTCGGCTACTCCTCGAACTACTTCGACGACGATTCGCCGTATCTCCACCGGATCGACGGCAAGCTCACCGACCTCGTCGAGTTCCCGTTCGCCTGGGTGCTGGACGACGCGCCGTTCTTCCAGTACTCGATCACCCTGCCCGGGCGGACCATGCAGGCGCCGTCGGCGGTGTTCGAGGCCTGGCGACGGGAGTTCGACGTGCTCTACCGCGAGGACCGCTACTTCTGCCTCGCCATGCATCCCCAGATCATCGGCCGGCCCTCCCGGATCACGCTGCTGGAGGAGCTGATCCAGCACATCCTCGGTCACCCGCGGGTGTGGCTGGCGCGCTGCGACGAGGTGGCGGACGCGGTGCGGCCGGCCCTGCGCGCGGAGGCCCGCGCGTGAGGCTCCGCGGCCGCCGCGTGCTGGTCACCGGCGCGGCCTCGGGCATCGGGCTGGCGACCGCGCGCCTGTTCCGGAGCGAGGGGGCGGCGGTGGCCATGCTCGACCGCGACGAGGCGGCGCTCGGCAAGGCGCGCGTGGATGGCGCGACCGCGCTGGTCTGCGACGTGGCGGACGAGCGGCAGGTGCGGGCCGCGGTCGCCCAGGCCGCGACGGCGCTGGGCGGGCTCGACGGCGTCGTCAACAGCGCCGGCATCGATCTCATGCGGCCCTTCGAGCGGATGACCTCGGAGGAGTGGGCGCGGGTCATCGCGGTCGACCTCACCGGCCCCATGCTCGTGTGCCACGCCGCCCTGCCCGCGATGAAGCAGGCCGGGCGCGGGACCATCGTCAACATCGCCTCGGGCGCCGCGCTGCGCCCGCTCGAGCAGCGCACCGCCTACTGCGCCGCGAAGGCGGGGCTCGTGATGTTCGGCAAGACGCTCGCGGTGGATCTCGCCGCGGACCACATCCGCGTCAACGCGATCTGCCCGGGGATCATCGACACGCCGCTGTTCCGGTCATCGTGGCAAGGCGCGGCGGATCCGGAGGGGGAGCTGGCGCGGATCCTGGATCGCTACGTGATCCGGCGGCCGGGCGAGCCGGAGGAGATCGCGCAGGCCGCGCTGTACTTGACCAGCGACGAGTCGTCGTTCGTCACGGGCGCGGCGCTGGCGGTCGACGGCGGTCGGACGTTCCACTAGCCGACGAAGACGCCGCCGGAGGGGTGCAGGATCTCGCCGGTGAAGAACGCGGCGTCGTCGGAAGCCAGGAAGAGCGCGGTGGACGCGATCTCCTCCACCGTGCCGTAGCGGCCCATCGGGGTGAGGCCCATCGCCCAGCGGCTCCGGTCGGCGTCCCCGCGTAGCGCCGCGGTCATCGGCGTCTCGATGAAGCCGGGCCCGATCGCGTTGACCCGGATGCGGTGGCGGGCCAGCTCCTGGGCCAGACACTTGGTCGCCATCCAGACGCCGGCCTTGCTCACGCTGTAGGCCCCGCCTCCCGACGGCATCTTCGACATGATCGAGCCGAGGTTGATCAGGCTGCCGCCCCGCTTGTTGGCGACCATCCACCGCGCGGCCGCGCGGTTGGAGAAGAGCACGCCGTACAGGTTCACGTCGATCACCGAGCGGAACCCCTCCGTCGGGATATCGAGCATGGTGTACGGCTTGGCCGAGCCGGGGTCGGGGCGCGGGCTCCCCACGCCGGCGGCGGCGACCAGCACGTCCACCGCCCCGAAGGCCTGCACGCAGGCCGCGACCATGGCGTCGTTGGCCGCCTCGTCGGTCGTGTCGGTCCGCACCGCGAGCGCCTTGCCTCCGGTGGCCTCCACGAGCCGGGCGGTCCCGCTGGCCGCGGCCTGGTCCAGGTCGGCCACGCACACCTTCGCCCCCTCCGCCGCGAAGCGGAGCGCGCACGCGCGTCCGATGCCGCTGCCGCCGCCGGTGATCACCGCGATCTTCCCTTCCAGCCTTCCTGCCATCTCGTCCTCCTTGTCCTTCGGCCCCTCACCCTGCCCTCTCCATCAAGGGGAGAGGGTTGAGGGGGCTCAGATCATCCAGCGGCCGCCGTCGATGAGGATCGACTGGCCGGTGATGTAGCGGGCGTCGTCGCTGGCCAGGAACGCCACCACCCCGGCCACGTCCTCGGGCTCGGCCACGTAGCCCATCGGCACGCTCGTGCGCACCTTGTCGATGACCGCCTTCGGCAGGCGGTCGTGGGCCCGGGTGCGGATGGCGCCGGGGCACACCGCGTTGACGTTGACGTGGAACGGCGCCAGCTCGCGCGCGAGCGAGCGGGTGAAGCCGACCACGCCCATCTTGGCCGCCGCGTAGTCCACGAAGCCCACGTCACCGTAGAAGGCGGACTCGGTCGACATGTTGACGATGCGGCCGCCGCGCCGGGCCCGCATCTCCTCGACCGCGAGCCGGGTGGCCCGCATCGTCGCGACCAGCGAGACCTCGATCACGAAGCGCCACGTCGCCTCCTCCGAGAGGTGGAACTCGGTGGCGCGCTCGCGGGCGCTCTGGCCCACGTTGTTGAAGAGGATGTCGATGCGGCCGAAGCGCTGCCGGATGGCCGCGAAGGCCGCCTCGACCGCGCCCGGGTCGGTCCAGTCCGCGGTGATCGCCAGGACCTGGCGGCCGGCCGCCTCGATCTCCCGGGCCACCGCCTGCAAGGTATCGCCCTCGCGGTCGACCACCACGAGGTCCGCGCCCTCCCGGGCGAGACGCAGCGCGCTGGCCCGGCCGATGCCGTTGGCCGCGCCGGTGACGAGGGCGATCCGGTCCGCGAAGCGGTCGGTGACGGGCGCGGTCATGGCGTGTCCTCTATCTAGAGGTGGGATCAGACGAAGCGGTGGAACCCGATCCAGCGCTCGGCCACCGCGAGCCCGGCGCCGGTGAGCACGATCAGCATGGTCGAGATCGCGGCGATGGACGGGTCGACGCCGTACTCGATGGCGGTGAAGATCTTCACCGGGAGCGTCATCTGGCCCGCCCCGAGCAGGAAGATCGACACCGGGACATTGTCGAACGACACGATGAAGGAGAAGAGCGCCCCCGCGGCCACGCCCGGCCGGATGAGGGGCAGCGTGACCGTGAAGAACGCGACCGGCCCGCTCGCCCCCAGGACGCGCGCGGCGTGCTCGAGCTCCGGGTCGATCCCCTGGAGGCTCGCGGTCACCGCCCGCACCACGTAGGGCACCGTGATCACCATGTGGGCGAGGGCCAGCCCCACGAAGGTGCCGTTGACGTGGACGAGCGCGTAGAACTGGAGCAGGGCCACGCCCACCACCACCCCCGGGAAGACGAGCGGCGCGTTGAGCAGCGCGGCGACGCCCCCGCCGCCGGCCACCCGCCGCCGGAGCAGGGCGAACGACGCGGCCACCCCCGCCCCGAGGGACCCGGCGGTCGCGACGAGCGCGAGGAGCAGGCTGAAGGCGATCGCGTGCACGTACTCGGGATCGCCGAGCACCGCGGCGAACCAGCGGAGGGTCAGGCCGCGCGGCGGCACGGTCAGGTACGAGGTGCGGCTCAGGGACGCGAGCGCGATCACCACCACCGGCAGCATCAGGAAGCCGAAGACCAGGGTGACCCACACCCGCAGGAGCCACGTCCGCACCCGGGCCGCGGTCACGCGCGCACTCCCGTCCGCCGGGCGAGGCGGCTCGAGAAGTAGATCAACGCCAGGACCATGCCGGTGAGGAGCAGGGACTGCGCGGAGCCCGCCGGCCAGTTGAGGCGCTGGAGGAACTCGTCGTAGATCAGCGTGGACATCACCTGGTAGGTGGGCCCGCCGAGGAGGCGCGGGGTCACCAGCGCGCTGATCGTGAGGACGAAGACGAGGATCGAGCCCGAG
Organism: Candidatus Methylomirabilota bacterium; assembly: GCA_035260865.1. Taxonomy (GTDB): domain Bacteria; phylum Methylomirabilota; class Methylomirabilia; order Rokubacteriales; family CSP1-6; genus CAMLFJ01. Next base: position 11,720 of record DATFUK010000251.1, read on the forward strand.
AGGATCCCGGGCGCGGACAGCGGCAGCGTGATCCGGAGGAACGCGCTACCCCACGAGGCGCCCAGCACCCGCGCGGCGTCCTCCACGTCGCGCGGGATGTTCTGGATGGCGCCGATCAGCACGAGCACCATGAACGGCAGGAAGATGTGGGTGAGGCCGATGAGGAGGCCGGCGAAGTTGAAGAGCAGCTTCACCGGCCCGTCCACCACCCCCAGGGCCTGGAGCGCCTGGTTCACCAGCCCGTTCTGGGCGAGCAGCGCGATCCAGCCGAAGGTGCGCACCACCAGGTTCAGCATGAGGGGGAAGACCACGAGGATGGTCAGCCAGTTCCGCCAGCGCGAGCGCGTGCGCGCCAGGAAGAAGGCCAGCGGGTAGCCGACGACCAGGGTCGAGCACGTCACGGTGAGACCGAGCGCGAGGGTGCGGCCGATGATCTCGAGGTAGTAGGAGTCGGTGAGGAGCTTGACGTAGTGGCGCGCCGTGAAGCCGCCGGTGATGCCCACCAGCGGGATGTACGGGCGGACACTGGTCGGCACCATCATCCCCACCGGCACCACGAACGCGACCAGCAGGAGCAGCAGCGCCGGGGCGAGCAGCCACCAGCCGTGTCCGGCTCTCACCGCGCCTCTCCCGGCCCCGCTCCGCCGCCGGGCAACAGGATCACGTCGTCCGGGCTCCACGCGATGCGGGTGGCGGCGCCGCGCGCCAGCGGCCGCGCCGCCCCGGGCGCGGCGATCTCGAGCTCGCGCCCGTCCGCGAGCTGGACGACGTAGTGGTGCGCCTGCCCCGCGAAGGCGTGGAAGACGACGGTCGCCGCGAAGTGGTTGGGGCGTCCGGGCTCGCTCCCGGCCGGCTCGAGGCGGATGGCCTCCTGCCGGATCGCCACCCGCACCGATTGGCCCAGGACCAGGTCCGGACGCGGGCCGGCCACCACCGAGAGCCCGCCCCCGTCGAGCGCGACGACGGTGCCGCTCGCCCCGCTCTCGGCCACGGTGCCCGCGAGGAAGTTCGCGCGGTCGAGGAACCGGGCGACGAAGGCGGTGGCCGGGCGTCGATAGACCTCCTCCGGCGTGCCGACCTGCTCGACGCGCCCCGCCTCCATCACCACCACCCGGTCGGACAGGATGAGGGCCTCCGCCTGGTCGTGGGTCACGAAGATCATCGTGGTCCGGAGGCGCTCCTGCAGCCGCTTGAGCTCCACGCGCATCTCGTCGCGCAGGAGCGCGTCGAGGTTCGACAGCGGCTCGTCGAGGAGCAGCACGCGGGGCTCGGTGACGAGCGCCCGGGCGAGGGCGACCCGCTGCTGCTGGCCGCCGGAGAGCTCGCGCGGGTGCCGGGCCCCGAGCGGGCCGAGCCGCACCAGCTCCAGCATGCGCTCGACGCGCGGGCCCAGCTCGGCCGCGGGCACCGAGCGCCGGCGGAGGCCGAAGGCGACGTTCTCGAACACGGTCATGTGCGGGAAGAGCGCGTACGACTGGAAGACCAGCCCGAGGTTGCGGCGGTGGACGGCCAGCCGCGTGATGTCCTCGCCCGCGAGCACGACCTGCCCGGCGTCGGGCTCGACGAGGCCGGCGATCATCCTGAGGAGGGTGGACTTCCCGCAGCCCGAGGGCCCGAGAAGAGAGAGGAACTCGCCGGGGGCGGCGTCGAGCGAGACCTCGTCCACCGCGACCACGGTCCCGAACGACTTGCGGAGCCGGCGCACCGTGAGCGCCGGCGCGGCGGCGCTCACCGCGGAGGACGCGCCGGGGTCAACGCGCGATCTCGCGCCCCCAGCGCTCCGACCACTCCGGGAACTTCCTCGCCACCAGATCGGTGTCCGGGAAGAACATGCGCTGCACCAGGGGGCCGTAGGGCACGAGCTTGGCCAGGTCGGGCGGGAGCTGCACCTTCCGGTTGGTGGGACCGGCGAACTGCGACTGCCCGAAGCAGAGCTGGCCCTCGGGCGACAGGAGCCCCGCGATGTACTTCTGGGCGAGATCGCGCTTGGCGCTGGCCTTGGGCACCGAGACGGTGGGCACGATCCCGATGGCGCCCTCCGACGGATAGGCGGCGGCCACCGGCACCCCCTTGAGCGCGGCCGCCCCGGTCCGGTCCGTGTACCAGACCGCGAGGGCGATGTCCCCGCGCTCGAACAGCGGGATGATCTGGTCCGGCTGCGTGTACATCATCTGGACGTTGGGCTTGAGCTTCTTGATCGCCTCGAAGCCGGGCTCGATGTTCTCCACCGAGCCTCCGTTGAGGCGTGCCGCCGCCATCAGGAACTGCTGGCCGGAGGTGCCCGAGATGTCGGGGATCGCCAGCTTGCCCTTCCACTCGGGCTTCCAGAGGTCGCCCCACGAGGTGGGCGGCGTCTTCACCAGATTTGTGTTGTAGGTGATGATGGTGCCCGCGAACATCATGGACACCCAGTAGGCGTCCTTGTCCCGCGAGGCCTCGTAGAGATCGTTCCAGCCCTCGATCTTCCCGGACTCGAGCGGCTGGAGCAGCCCCTCCGCCTTCGCCTGCTTGACGATCTGGCTGTCCATGTACGCCACGTCGAACTCGGCGCGGGCCCCGGCCGCCCGCAGCTTCGCCATCGTCTGCACCGAGCTGCCGAGCACGTACTTCACGGTCGACCCGGTGGCCTTCTCGAACGCGGTGGCGTGGCACTTCTTCGAGTTGTCGACGAAGGTGCCGCCGAAGGTGGCCACCACCAGCTCGTCTCCGGACGCGGGTAGCGCGAGGCCGAGCGTCAGGAGGCAGATCAGCAGGGTCATGCGCGAGACGATCATGGTCGCGGGCTCCTCCCGGGTCGTGTGGTGGCGCGATTATTCACGAGCCGCGCCGACCAAGTCAACCGGCAGTCTGCCGCGGCCGGGCGCGGCTCCGCCTACAGCTCGCGCAGCCGCGGCAGCACCTCCCGCGCGAAGAGCTTCAGGCCCTTCGTCGCCTCGGTGTGGGTCATGAAGCCCGAGCGGCTCGCCAGCACGAGATGCTCGAATGGCCCGACCCGCTCGCGATACGCCTGGATCTGCCGGTAGACGCTGTCCGGATTGCCGGCGAACATCAGGCCCTTCGCCATCGCCTGCTCCGCGGTGACGCCGATCAGGCCGGCGGCCGGCCGCGCGGCCGCGGGCACCCCGGGCCGCGGCTTCGTGGTATAGAGCGCGGGCGCGAGCTCGGCCGGGACCGCCCCGGGGAGGAACTTGGAGTACTGCGGCGCGGAGCGCAGCGCGGTGTTGAGGAACCACAGCAGCTTGCTGCCCACCCGCACGCCTTCCTCGTCGGTGTCGGCGGTGTAGACGAACGCGGTGTGTCCGAAGCGATCGGGCCCCGGCGGGGCCAATCCGGCGTCCGCGCGCGCCTTCCGGTATGCGGCCCACGCCCGCGCCGTCTCCTCGGCGGTGCGGAATACCATCACGTTGACGATGCCCCGCCGGCCGAGCTCGGCCGACGTCGTCGGGTCGCCGGTCGCCGCCCACAAGGGCGGATGCGGCTGCTGCCAGGGCCCGGGCCAGATGTTGACGTGCCGGTGCGTGAAGTGCTTCCCCTCCCAGCTGAACGGGCCGTCCCGATGCGAGAGGGCCTTCCGGATGAGATCGATCGCCTCCCAGAACCGATCGACGATGCCGATCGGGTTCGCGTTGCCGGACGCCATCTCGGTGCCGCCCGACTTCACGAACCCGATCTCGAGGCGCCCGCGCGAGATCACGTCGGCCGTCGCGTACTCCTCGGCGACGCGCACCGGGTCGGTGCGCACCGTGATCAGCGTCCCCAGGCTCAGGATGCGCACGTTCCGGGTCTGGCGCGCGAGAATGCCGAGGATGAGCGGGCTCGCCCCGAAGAGGCAGTTGATGCCGGCGTGATGCTCGTTCGAGACGACGTTGATCCCGACGTCGTCGCAGAGCAGGTACTCGTCCAGCGCTTCCTGGAACAGGTCCGCGGCGATCTTCGGATCGCAGTATCGGTTCGGCAGGCTGCCGCGGACCGACTCCGCCGCGTCCAGGACGTGCGGCGGCACGAACGGGTACGGGTTCTCGTTCAGGTACCAGGCCTGCATGGCGCCTCCAGGGTCATGGGGACAGGAACGCCACCACGCGCTCCACGAGCGCGCCGGGCTGCTCGATCTCGGGGTGGTGCCCGGCGCCCTCGATCAGCTCGAAGCGGGCCCCCGGGATGCGGGCGCAGTAGGCGCGCCCGTAGGCGGGGGTCACGATCCCGTCGCTCGCTCCCCACAGCACGAGGGTCGGCACCGCGATGCGCCCGAGCCACCGGGAGAGCCGGGGGTTGTACAGGTAGGGATGCCACGCGTAGCGACAGAGCGCCTCGCGGTTGCGCGCGTGCGCGACCAGCGCCTCGTTCGACATGGCGTCGGGGTCCGGCGCCCACTTCGCGGGCTCGTGCCAGCGCCGGCGCTGTACCTCGGCGGGCCCGGTGTTGAACACGTCGAGGATGTCGGGCGTTTCGCGGTCACCGACCTTGATCCCCACCGCGTCGACGAGGATCAGCCGCGCCACGCGTCGTGAGCGCGCCGCCGCGATCTCGGCGGCCAGCCAGCCGCCGAACGACAGGCCCATCACGGTCACCCGCTCGTGGGGCAGCTGCTCGAGCAGGTCGAGATAGAGGTGCACCAGGTCGTAGACCGTATCGAAGTCGTCGGGGCGCCCCGAGTGCCCGAACCCAGGATGGGTCGGCGCGATCACCTCGGCGTGGGCGGCCAGCAGATCGACCATCGGCGCGCCCGGATCGAGCGGCGCCTCGCCGTGGAGCACGAGGAGTGGCCGGCCCGCTCCGCGGCGCAGGACGTCGAGCGGGACGCCGCCCACGTCGAGGCGCTCGACGCTCTCCATCAGAAGATCCCGAGGTGCTGGCGCAGGTCTGCGGCCCGATGCCGGAACTCCGCGGCGGCGCCGTCCACCACGACCCGGCCGCCGTTGAGGATCACGATGTCGTCGGCGACCTGAAACACCAGCTTGGGGTTCTGCTCGACCAGCACGATGGACAGCCCCTGCTCCTTGAGCCGGCGCACCGTCGTCATGACCTCGGCGACG
>DATFUK010000252.1:0-5448 GCA_035260865.1 Candidatus Methylomirabilota bacterium
CACCACCGGCAGATGCACGCGCTCGTTCACGAGCGACATCGGGAGGCCGCACTCGCGGAGGAACTCCACGCGCCCCACCTCGAAGTAGGTGAGGTAGTTGCCGTAGTAGACGACCGACATGGTGTCGGTGTCCTTGTAGCGCACGCGGACGCGGGTGACCGATGGCATCGACGCGCGCCATGGTACACCGGGGTCAAGTCTTGCATTCCGACATTTCGTCGCCCAGAGGCCAGGCCGCTGCGTCAGCAAATGTCGGAATGCAAGACCTGACCCCAAACTAGACGATCTATTTCTTGAAGACTTCCTTGAGGAGATCGGTGGCGCGGGCGGTGGGGTTGGTGCGGATCTGCTTCTCCTGGTCCCCCAGCACCGTGAAGAGCCCGCCCAGCCCCTTGTCCACGACGTAGCCGTCGAGGTCGAAGGCCTGCGACTTGGCGAAGGGAATCGAGTCGAAGCGGCCGACCAGATCATTGTACTGCCGGCTCACCCCGACCTGGTTCATGGACCGCTCGACCACCGGCCGGAACGCGGTGGTCAGCCGCGGCGTGGTCTTCCCGCGGAAGTACTCGGTGGCCGCGTGGTCCCCGCCGTTCAGGAGCTTGCGGGCGTCGTCGAAGCTCATGTCGCCGATCGCGTCGAAGAAGATCTGCTTGGCCTGGGGCGCCGCCCGCTCCGCGGCCCGGTTCATGCCGAGCACCAGCTCGTCGAGCTGCCCGCCGTAGCCCACCGCGCGCAGCCCGCTCTCGAAGTTCCGCAGCTTCTCCGGCATCAGGATCTTGATCGCCTGGTTGGCGAAGTAGCCGTCGGTCTTCCCGGTGAGCCCCACCGTCTTCTCGGTGGCGACCTGGAGCGCTTCCTTGAGCCCCGCGCCGATCTTGGCGTCCGAGAGTCCGGCGCCCGCGCTCCCCTCCCCGCCGCCTAGGCCCTTCAGCAGCTTGTCCCACTGCGCGCTGGCCGGTCCCGCCAGCAAGAACAGCACGGCCCCGACCGCCAGCCAGCCGGACCACCGCCTCAATCCTCGACGTGGGCGCATGATGTCTCCTCGGCCGGGCTAGAGGTACTGTCCGTAGCGGATCTTCTCGACGACGGCCCGGATGCGCCGGTAGACGTCCACCTGGCGCAGCAGATCCTGGGTGGTGACGAGGCCCGCGTCCTGGCCCTGCCCGGCCGCGTGGACCTTCTCCTCGAGGGCGCGGCGCAACAGGTCGCGGATCTCGCCGCCGCTCATGCCGCCCATCGGGGGCAGCAGCGAGCGGAAATCGAGATCGCCCACGAGGCGCCGATCGGCGGCCTGCTCGGCGCGGGCCCGCGTCAGCTCCAGGATCTGCTGCTGGGCGGCCGCGTCCGGGAGCGGCACCTCGACCAGCCGGTCGAGCCGTCCCGGGGCCACCAGGGACGGATCCACCACGTCGGTGCGGCTGGTCGCCGCCACCACGACGATCCGGGAGAAATCTTCCATGGTGTCGAGCTTCTCGCACAACGCGGCCGCGATGCGCGCGCCCGCCTCGCGGGCCTGGGCGGGCGGCAGGAGATGCTCGAGCGCGAGCGCATCGGCCTGATCCAGGAACACGACCGCCCGGCCCTGCTCGCGGGCCAGGCCCAGGACCTCCTGCAGCAGCTCGCCGGTATTGGGCCCGAACTTGGAGGTGAGCGTGCCCAGCTTCAGATGGTAGAAGACGGCCCCCGCCTCGGTGGCGAGCGCGCGCGCCAGCAGCGTCTTGCCGGTACCCGGCGGTCCGTAGATGAGCAGGCCCTTGGGCGGGCTGATGCCCCACTTGCGGTACAGCTCGGGGTCGGTCAGCGCGGTCACGAAGCTCCGCACGATGCCCTTGGCCTCGGTGAGGCCGCCGATATCGCTGAACGAGGTCTCCGGCTTGACCTGGACCTCGACGCGGCCGGTGAGCTCGGCGAGCTTCTCGCCGAGCTTGCCGAAGATCTCGCCCAGGCGGCGCTCGATCGCCCACTGCTGCCCTTCCACGTCGTGCGGGGGCAGGGCCGGCGACCCGGTTCGGGGGGTCTCGCTCGACATGGGCTAGATCCGCTCCCCCGGCGTGGGCGGCCGATCGGACTTCTCCAACACGCGCTCCTCCACGAAGACGGGCGCCTTCGCGCGGATGGCCAGCGCGATCGCGTCGGAGGGGCGCGAGTCGAGCTCCATCGGGGTTCCCCCCGAGGTGAGGTACACCGTCGCGAAGTAGGTGTTGTTGCGCAGATCCGTGATCACCACTCGGGTGACCTGGACCTTGAGCCGCCCGAACAGGGTGAGGAAGAGATCATGAGTGAGCGGGCGCGGGGGCGTGATGTTCTCGAGCGGGACCGCGATCGCGGTGGCCTCGGCGGCCCCGATCAGCATCAGGAAGCGCCGCTTGTCGCGCTTGCCCTCGAGCATCACCCCGTGCTGGCCGCGCTGATCGTTGAACACGCCGATCACCGCGACCTCCTGGAGCGACGGGGCGGGCGGCGCGGGGGTTTCCCCCGGAGTGCCAGCCCCCGCGAGCAGGACACCCAGCGCGAGCACCAACACCAGGTGGCGATATCGACGGAGTGTCACCATGAACGCCGGGGCCTCCCGCACTGCGTGGTCGTGCGAGCCAGTATCGGCCCGCCCCCGGGGCAAGTCAACCGCGCGGCACCGCTCAGGACGCGGACGCGGGCGCGGGCACCGCCGCCGATCGCGCGTAGCCCACGCGCAGCCGGATGCTCAGGAGGGAGCCGAGCACGAGGAGCGCGGTGAGCGCGCTCCACATCACCGCGTAGCCCTGGCCGTGGGCCACGTAGCCGAAGGCGATGGCCCCGAACGAGTTCCCCACGAGGATCACCGAGCTGAAGATGCCCACCGCGCTGCCGCGGCGGCGCTCGGGGGTCACGTCCATCAGCAGCGCCGACATGGCCGGGTAGAGGAAGCCGTGCGCGGCGCCGGCCAGGAACCCGGCGAGGAAGATGAACGGCAGCACGGGCAGCCGCAGCGCGGGCGCGAACAGGATCGCGACCAGCGCGATGATGCACGTGGCGGCGGACTGCACGAACATGCACGGGATGATCACCGCCCGCCGCCCGCGCACGTCGATCAGGTTCCCGCCGACCACCCGCACCAGCATCGCCGCCGCCGCGTACGCGGTGTAGAAGAGCCCGACGCTCGTGATGCCGATGTCCTCACCGAAGGTCGGCAGGAAGGTGAAGATCGTCCCGGTGCCCAGTCCGAAGAACAACCCGATCGCCATGTGCATGTGCCGCAGCTCGAGCAGCCCTTCCCGGATGACGTGCAGGCCCGGCCGGGCCCCCAGCGCGGCCGGCCGCACGTCCCGCACGCGCCAGCACATCGCGGTGGCCGCGGCCGCGATCAGGGTGGAGGCCATGAAGAAGGAGGGAAAGCCGAAGCGGCGGATCACGAACTCGCCGAAGAGCGGGGCCAGCGACGTGGAGACGAGGCCCGAGAGGCCGAAGATGCCGAGGGCCCAGCCGCGCCGCTCCACCGGCACCATCTCCACCACGTGGATGTAGTTGGCCACGAAGAAGGCGGAGAAGGCCACCCCCTGCAGGACGCGGAGGACGCCCAGCAGGGGCAGCGGGCTCGCCACCACGAAGAGCGCGCAGGACACCACGAGCAGCAGGGCGCCGAGCCGCATGAAGAAGCGGCGGCCGAGGTAGTCGATGAGGGCGCCCACCACCGGCTGGCACACGATGCCCGCCGCGCTGTAGAGGCCCTGCACCAGCCCGATGTCCGCCTCGTCGCCGCCGAGCCGCTGGATGTAGAGCGGCAGGAGCAGGAAGGTGTTCAGCGAGCCGAAGAAGAAGAAGTTCGTGAGCATGATCCGCGCGAACGGGCCATGGCTCAGGAGCTCGAGGGTCGCGCTGGTCGAGCTGGTCACACGCGTTGCGGGGGGAGCGACGGCGACAGTAGAATGGCCGGCGGCATGAATCCTCGCGAGGATAGCACGTGGTCTCGGGCGCGCCCGGCCGGGCCGAGCGTCGGCGACGTCATGGCCGCCGCCGCGAAGCTCGAGCCGGGCGGCCGCGGGCGTTTCCTCGCGCCCCCGACCCTGCAGAGCTGGCCCGGCATCGTGCACGGCGGCGGGCTGGTCGCGCTGCTCGACTCGGCCGCGCTCGGGCCCGACGGCGGGCCGCGCCTCATCGAGGGCCGCCTCACCTCGTCCGTGCCGCTCGACACGCCGCTCGCGCTCGAAGGGTACGTGGAAGGCGAGACCGCCGCCGTCACGATCCTCGACGGCACGCAGCCGCTGACGTCGGCCACGATCGCGCGCGGGGCCGTCGAGGACCCGCGGCCCGATCCCGGATGGACGGCGAGCGGGCGCGAGGGCTGGCCGATGCCGCTGTCCGACCAGTGCCTGGCCTGCGGGGCGAACAATCCGCTCGGGCTGAAGCTCGGGCTCCGCTTCGACGCCGACGGCGTCTGGGCGCGCTTCCTGCCTCGCGAGCCCTGGCGGCGGCCCGGCGATCGCCTCGCCCCCGCGCTGCCCGCGGTGGTGCTCGACGAGGTCGCCTGGTGGCTCGGCGCGCTCGTCACCAAGGAGGGCGGCCTCACCAACCGGATCGCCCTCACCCTGCTGCGCCCCGATGCGATCGCGCCGGGCCCGGTGACCGCGGCCGGCCGCTTCGCCGACGTGACGCCGGTGGACCGGCGGCGCACGTTCTGGCGGACGCGCTCGGCCCTGCTCGCCGCCGACGGCACCCTGCTCGCCACCGCCGCCATCGTCTTCCGCGCCGGCGCCGACTACTCGGAGCGCCAGATGGCCTTCTTCCGCTCCCGCACCGATCCGGAAGTCTTCGAGCGGATGTTCCCCAACCACCGCGAGGGGGGCAGCCGGTAAGTCCTGCCGGGTGGCTCTTACCGGAGTCCCATCATTCGTCGGTCGGGACGAGGGCCATCTCGCCTCTCCGCCTCACTCGATCCCGCTTCGCGCCTTGGTCTGCTCCTTGCTTGGGACGCACGGTACGACGTGCCGAGCGAAGACGGAGAGGAGAGCGAAGAATGCCGGCAGCCAAGAAGGGCCGCACCACCGAGAAGGACGCGATCACGCTGCTCAAGGACGACCACCAGCAGGTTCGCGCGCTGCTCGGCGAGCTGGATGAGACGACCGAGAAGGCGGTCGGCAAGCGCGAGAAGCTCCTGGCGACCATCGAGCAGGAGCTCACCATCCACACGCGCATCGAGGAAGAGATCTTCTATCCCGCGTTCCGGGAGGCGGCGCGGAAGAAGGACGACGGGAAGCTCTACTTCGAGGCGCTCGAGGAGCACCACGTGGTGGACATGGTCCTGCCCGAGATCAAGGGCACCCGCGTGGAGTCCGAGCAGTTCGCGGCCAAGGCCAAGGTCCTCAAGGACCTGGTGGAGCATCACGCGCAGGAGGAAGAGACCGAGATGTTCCCCCGCGCCCGCAAGCTGATGACCCGCGACGAGCTGCTGCGCCTGGGCGCCGAGATGGCGCG
>DATFUK010000253.1:0-12551 GCA_035260865.1 Candidatus Methylomirabilota bacterium
TCGGCCGACCCGGTCGCGCGTGGGGCGCCGGCGCGCCCGTGCCCGTCGAGGACTGGGGGCAGGCGCCGGTCGGCTCGATGGGCGTGCCGCCGGGCTGGCAGACGTACGAGACGCCCGGAGGGCATCCCGCCTACGACTTCACGGTGGTGGAGCACGCGGGGCGCCGCGCGCTGCACATGAAGAGCGCGGGCGAGCATTCCACGATCGTGAAGGAGGTGCGGGCCGACTTGGCGGTCACTCCGTTCCTCGCGTGGCAGTGGCGCGTGCTCAGCCTCCCGCAGGGCGCGGACCTGCGGACCCGCGCGACCTCCGACGCCACCGGCCACATCTTCGCGATCTGGCCGCGCTTCCCGGCCATGGTGCGATCGCGGCTGATCGGCTACGTCTGGGACGCGGCGCTGCCGGTCGGCACGATGCTCCCAAGCCAGAAGACGGGGACGGTCACATTCATCGTCGCGCGGCGTGGAGACCCGGGCCTCGGCCAGTGGCTCGACGAGCGCCGCGACGTCGCCGACGACTACCGTCGCGTGTTCGGCGAGGCGCCACCGTCGCTGCCCGCGCTGGCGCTCTCGATCGACACGAACGACACGAGGTCGCCGGCCGAAGCCATGTTCGGTCGCATCGAGCTGCAACCGGGCTGATCGGGCGCGCCCGGGTCAACTGTTCTGACCGTCGACCGGAACTCCTTACCGCTTCCTGCCGCATTGCAGCAGCCGGCCACACCCTTTCGCCCGGTTCTCCGTCGAGATGATCCATCGGCCGGACGTGGCATGCCGCTTGCCTCTGGATGAGACATGTCGACCGTATTCACGTTGCAAGAGGTCATCGAGAATGAGGCGCTCGGACCGAGCGCGCGCGCATTCTGCGAGGCCCTGCTGAAGCAGGGAGAGGTGCTGGCGGTCAAGCTCAGCTATCTCCCGGACACCGTGCTGTGGCTCGTGACGACCGCTTCGCAAGCCTGGCTCATGCGCGCCACGCAGCCCAAGGCGGTCATCCTCACCCTGCGTGAGGCGACCGACCTCGCGACGAGCCTCGGCGACCCTCCGCCCGCATCGCTCTGGCAGGTGGCCGTGGAGTTCTCGGCTCCCGCGCCCGATTCAATCGAGGAGCCGCCGGATGATTCCGAAGATGTCGCGGACCATCCCTGGGACTAGGGCGACATCGTGATCAGGATGACCTTCCTGTTTCTGAGCACCGGCATCTCCCTCCTGGTTGCGGTCGCGTTGATCGTCGGGATCGCGTGGCTCGCCGTCGCCGTTCCCGTGCTGATCGCCACCGGGGCCGGCTACGGGGTCGTCGCGCTACGCCGTCATGGCTCGCGGGGAAGCGCCGCGAACCGCTAGCTCCCTAGCGGGCCGCCGCGCCCTCCGGCGCGCTCAGATTGTTGACCACGCGCTTCACGCCGTCCACGGACTGGGTCACCCGCTCGGCCAGGAGCTTCTCCGCGCGGGACGTGACGGGCCCGGTCAGACTGACGGTCCCATCCTGCGACCGCACCTGCACGCCCTGCAGCGGAAGGGCCCGGGTGGAGTAGAGCTCGAACTCGACCCGCCGGGCCAGCCGGTCGTCGGCGGTCTCCGGAACTGCCGCGGCGGTGGTCACCGCGATCTGGCCGGCCAACCCCTGCACCCCCGGCGTTTGGAGCGCGATCTGCTCGGCCGCGCGCTTCTGCGCGGGGGTCTCGACCGCCCCGTCCAGCGACACGACCTTCTTGTTGACCAGGACCGTCAGCGTCCGGTCCTTCAACTCCGGGGTCCGGGCGAGCTGATCGATGACGAGCGTCTTGATCTCGAGATCCGCCACGCGGTCGCCGAGCTGCGCGATGTCCTGATTGCCGCGGGCCGCCGGATTCACGGTCAGATTGTTGCGGATCGCGGTGACCCCGGACGTGTCCTGGGTGATGGCCCCCGCGAGCCGGCGCGTCTCCTCGCTCGGCACCTCACCGGTCAAGGTCACCTCGCCGCGGTTCGTGCTGGCCTTCACGTCGAACGCGGAGACGTGCTTGGAGAGCAGCAGGGCGGTCTTCACCTTCGAGGTGGTCGCCGCGTCCTGCGAGGATTCCTTGACCGAGCGCAGTGTGTCACCGATGGACGTCGCGCCGTCCCGCTCGTAGATCAGCACGCCCCCGACGACCAGGATGACCAAGACGATAGCTATCACGATCGCTCTCATGCGCGCTCTCCTTTGCGGGCCCGGTGCGGGCGGTCCCTCGACCGGGGGAGAGCATCCCCCGTGCCAGCGATCGGCGAAGAGGAACGCGCGGATTCTCCGTTAGTTCCACGGGGCGGCGGTCAGGAGCTTCGACCCCGGCCGGGTCAGAGCTTCCCGGCGGCGGTAGGGTTTACCGAGAACCCTCGCGGAGAAGTCTTGACCCCGGGACCCGAACTGGCCATTCTTGGGGCCGCGAGGCCCGGATGAGGCCGCCGAAAGGGGAGACGCCATGCTCGATCTACTGATCAGGAACACGCGGATCTGCGACGGGACGGGGGCGCCCGCCTTCATGGGCGATCTCGGGGTCAAGGACGGGCTGATCCGGTCCGTCGGCCCGACGAACGGCCAGACCGCGGCGCGGGTGATCGACGCCGACGGCCTCGTCCTGGCGCCGGGCTTCGTGGATCCCCACACGCACTACGACGCCCAGCTCGCCTGGGACCCGCTCGTCACCTGCTCGCCGTGGCACGGCGTGACCACCGTCGTCATGGGCAACTGCGGCGTCGGGGTGGCCCCGGTCAAGCCCGAGACGCGTGAGATCCTGATGCAGGACCTGGTCAACGTCGAGGCCATCCCCTACGACGTCATGAAAGCGGGCATCGACTGGCAGTGGGAGAGCTACGGCCAGTACCTCGACGCAGTGGATCGCGGCGGTCTGGGCATCAACGTGGCCGGCCTCGTCGCGTTCACCCCGCTCCGGCACTATGTGATGGGCGAGGCCTCGTTCGAGCGGGCCGCCACCGGCGAGGAGATCGCCGTCATGCGCCGCCTGCTCCGCGAAGCGATGGAGGCCGGCGCCTTCGGCTTCAGCACCACCACCTCCCGCAACCACGTGGGCTACCAGGGACGGCCCCTGGCCTGCCGTAACGCCAGCCGCGAGGAGCTGGTCGGCGTGGTGCGGGGCCTCCACGACGTGGGGCGCGGGGCGATCGAGATGATCCTCAACTCCGGCGGGATGTACGCGGTGAGCGACGAGGACGTCGAGCTCCTGCGCCAGATCACCCAGGCGAGCGGGCGGCCGGTCACCTGGCTGGCGCTCTTCGCCCATCCGGGCCAGCCCGACTTCCACGACCAGACCTTCGCCAAGCTCGGCGATCTGGTGAAGCAAGCCATCCCGCAGATCACCCCGCGGCCGATCATGAGCCAGGGCGATCTCCGCAACCCGACCATGTTCGGGTCCTTCGTCTCCTGGCAGAAGGCGTTCAACCGGCCGGAGGCCGAGAAGATCGCGATGTACCGGGACCCCGCGTTCCGCGACGCCTTCCAGCAGGAGCTGGAGAGCCGGCGGCGCGCCCACATGTGGGGGCAGATGCGCGTGCTCGAGGTGGGCCGGCCCGAGCTGGCCGCCAACGTGGGGCGCACCCTCGAGGAGATCGCGGCGAGCCAGGGCAAGCGCCCGGTCGATGCCTACTTCGATCTCGGCCTCGCCGACGACCTGGCGACCCGCTTCCAGTCCTCCACGTTCAACTTCGATCCGGCGGGCGTCGAGCGGCTGATCGCCGACGATCGCTGCCTGGTCGGGCTCTCCGACGGCGGCGCGCACGTGGACGTGATCTGCGACGTGGGCTACGCCACCGCCCTGCTGGACCTCTGGGTGCGGCGGACCGGCGTGCTGAGCCTCGAGAAGGCGGTGCACAAGCTCACCCAGGTGCCGGCCACCGTCTTCGGCATTCCCAACCGCGGGGTGCTGGAGGAGGGCAAGGTCGCCGACCTGGTGATCTTCGACCCGGCGACGGTCACCGCCAAGGCGCCCCGCTACGTGAACGACCTGCCCTGCAACGGCCGCCGCCTGATCTCCGAGTCCGAGGGCATCAAGGCCGTCTTCGTGGCGGGCACCCAGCTCTACGACGAGGGCAAGCACAGCGGCGCCATGCCGGGCCGCATCCTGCGCAGCTACGAGTAGCGGGCGATGAGCGAGTTCCTCGGGCTGGACGGCAAGGTCGCCGTGGTGACCGGGGGCGCGAGCGGTCTCGGCCAGGCGGTGGCCCGCGGCCTGGTGCGCGAGGGCGCGCGCGTCGTGCTGGGCGACATCGACAAGGCCGGGCTCGAGCGCACCGCCGCCGAGCTCGGTGCGCAGGTCCAGTGGCGGCGCACCGACGTCACCCGGCGCGACGACATCGCCGCCCTCTTCACCCAGTGCGACGAAGCGTTCGGACCGGTCGAGATCCTGGTCACCTGCGCCGGCATCATCAGCTCGGCGCCCCTCGCCGCGATGACCGAGGACGAGTGGGACCGCGTGCTCGCCATCAACACGAAGGGCACGTTCTTCTGCATCCAGGAGGCGGTCAAGCGGATGGTCCCGCTCAAGCGCGGCCGTATCGTCACGATCGGCTCCGACAGCGTGACGCGCGGCGGCGGGCGCGTCGCCACCGCGGCCTACACCGCGTCGAAGGGCGCGGTGGTCGCGCTGACCCGCAACATCGCCCGCGACCTGCTCGGCACCGGCGTCAGCGTCAACTGCGTCAACCCGGGGCCGATCGACTCGCCGATGCACGCCCCCCTCACCGCCGAGCAGCGGGCGCGCGTGGTGGACAGCATCCCGCTCGGCTGGATGGCCAGGCCGGAGGAGATCGCCAACGGCGTGCTATTCCTGGCCTCCAGCCGGGCCGCCAGCTTCATGTACGGGACCAACCTGAACGTCGACGGCGGCACCCAGATGGGCACGAGCTGAGCGATGCGCGGCAAGCAAGTGTTCATGGAGAGCCTGATCGCCCACGGGGTGGAGTACATCTTCGGCAACCCCGGGACGACCGAGAGTCCCCTCCTCGACGCGCTGCTCGACTACCCGCAGCTCCAGTACATCGTGGCGCTGCACGAGGGCGTGGCCCTGGGCGCCGCGAGCTACTACGCGCAGACGAGTGGCAAGCCCGCGGTGGTCAACGTGCACGTGGCCCCGGGCCTCGGCAACGCGCTCGGGATGCTCTACAACGCCTTCAAGGCCCGGGCGCCGCTGCTCGTGACCGCCGGCCAGCAGGACACGCGCCTGCGGCTGCGCGGGCCGGTGCTCGGCCACGACCTGGTGGCGATGGCCACGCCGCTCACCAAGTGGAGCGTCCAGGTGGAGCGCGCCGACGAGTTCGCCCTGATCGTGCATCGCGCGCTGAAGATCGCCACCGACCCGCCGGCCGGGCCGGTCTTCGTCGCGCTGCCGATCGACGTGCTCGAGCAGGAGACCGACCTGGCCCCGCTCGATCCGGGACGGCTCTTCCGCGCGCCCGAGCCCGATCCAGCCGGCGTCCAGGCGGCCGCCGCGCTGCTGCGGGAGGCACGGCGCCCGGTGATCGTGGTGGGAGACGAGGCGGCGGGCGCGGCGGCCGAGGTGACGGCGCTGGCCGAGGAGCTCGGCGCGGCCGTCTGGTGCGAGGGGATCCACGCCCACCAGGTGCTGCCGACCGCCCACCCGAACTTCCGCCTGGGCCTGCCCTTCGACGCGGCGGCCATCCGCGGCGCGCTGGACGGCGCGGACGTCGTGCTCCTGCTCGGCGGCCCGTTCTTCGAGGAAGTCTGGTACGCGCCCGGCTCGCCGCTCCCGCCCGGTGCCGTCGCCATCCAGGTCGAGTCGGCTCCGGAGCGCCTGGCGCACAACCTGCCGGTGAGCGTCGGGCTGGTGGGCCACCCGCGGGCCGCGCTGAAGGCGCTCCGGGCCGCGCTCGACGGCGACGCCGCCTTCCGCGAGAACGCGGCCCGGCGGAACGACACGCTCCGAGCGCTGAAGGCCCAGGACGCCCAGGCCCAGCGCGCGCGGGCGGCCAAGCGCTGGGATCACGCGCCGATCTCGGTACCGCGGCTGATGGCCGAGATCGAAGCGGCCCTTCCGCCCGACGCCATCGTGGTGGACGAAGCGATCACCGCGAGCTTCGAGCTGGCCCGCACTGTCCAGTTCGAGCGCACCGGGGACTACATCGGCGCGCGCGGCGGCGGCATCGGCCAGGCCCTGCCCGGCGCGCTCGGCGTGAAGCTGGCCCAGCCGGGTCGGCCCGTGGTCGCGCTCTCCGGCGACGGCTCGGCGATGTACAGCATCCAGGCGCTGTGGACCGCCGCGCATCACGACCTCGCGGTGGTCTTCGTGATCCTGAACAATCGGGAGTACCGCATCCTCAAGCACAACATGGATACGTACCGGCAGCGCTTCGGTGCCAAACCGGACCGTGCGTACCCGAACATGGACCTGGTCTCGCCCGATCTGGGCTACGTGGACCTGGCTCGCGGCATGGGGGTGGAGGCGATGCGGGTCACCACGCCGGGCGAGCTGCGCCCCGCGCTGCAGAAAGCACTCGGCGCGGGCCGCCCTTTCCTCATCGACGTCGCGATCGAAGGAAAAAACTAGCCGCTCACGGGAACGACGGCGAGCGCCGGCTGGTGGACCGGGTCATTTCTTCCCGGTCGACACACCGCAGAGGCTCGTGCACGTCAAGCGCCGGCCCGCGAGCGTCTCGCCCGTGGCATACTGCGAGCGACGCCGATGCCCATCGCCACCGAGCCCATCGGCAGCATCCCGCGAACGCCGGAGCTCATCCAGGCGCTCACCGTGAAGGACTGCGACGATCCCAGCCTGATGCCGCTCTACGAGGCGGCGATCCGGGACACGGTGGCGCGGTTCGAGGCCACCGGATCCCCGGTGGTCACCGACGGCGAGCAGTGGAAGTACCACAACTTCTGGACGTACCCGGTGCACGGGCTCCTCAACTCCGCGCCCGACGGGTTCGTGATCCCGTTCGCGGCCGGCCACGCCCGTCGCATGCTCCGCCTCACCTCGGGCCCTTTCCGCTACAAGCGGTACGCGGACACCTTCCTGGAGCTGGTCCAGCGCTTCGCGACGGTGCCGGTGAAGCAGGCGGTGATCTCGCCGTCCGCCCTCAGCTTGATGTATCCCGCCGACGGGATCCCCGGCTATCCGCGCGAGGCCTTCATCGAGGATCTGCTGCGCGAGCACGAGACCGAGGTTCGCCGGTGCCTGGCCAAGGGCGCGCACAAGGTCCAGATCGACTTCACGGAAGGGCGCCTCGCGACGAAGATCGATCGGTCCGGAGGCCTGCTCAACAGCTTCATCGACCTGAACAACCTCGGGCTGGCGCGCTTCTCCCCGGAGGAGCGCGCGCGCATCGGCTTCCACACCTGCCCGGGTGGCGACCGCGACTCGACCCACAGCGCGGACGTGGAATACGAGGACCTGCTGCCGAGCCTGTTCGAGCTGAAGGCGGGCAACTTCTACGTCGCGCTCGCCGGCGAGCGGGATCGCCGACGCGTGCTGAAGATCATTCGCCAGTACCGGAAGCCGGACCAGCGGGTCTTCGTCGGGGTCATCGCCCCGATCGACCCACGGGTGGAGACACCGCAGGAAGTGCGGGACTCGATCGTCGAGGCGGCCAGCTACATTCCCCCCGACCGGCTCGGGACCACCGACGACTGCGGATTCGCGCCGTTCAGCGACGACACCTCGACGAGCCGAGACACCGCGTTCGAGAAGATCCGCTCGCGGGTGCTCGGCACCGCGCGGGCCTCCGAGTTCCTGGGGATCGACTGATGGCGGACCCGGACGACCGGCAACCGGACGAGGAGGAGCTCCTGCGGTCGGTCGCCATGCAGAATGCGCAGAGCATCCTGCTGGCACGCCGGCGGGCCGAGCAGGACCTGCTGAGTGCCAAGGAAACGCTGGAGCTCAAGACCCGGGAGCTGGCCCGCTCGCTGGCCCTGATGGGCGCGACCCTGGAGGCCACCTGGGACGGGATCCTGGTGACCGACGAGGCGGGGCGCGTCACCGCCTTCAACGAGCGCTTCGCCGAGATGTGGCGGCTGCCGCGCGACGTCGCCGCCACCGCGGATCGCATCCCGGGCCACCTGGCCGGGCAGCTCGCGGACCGGCAGGCTTACCTCGACCGGATCGCCGGCATCCACGCCACCGCGCCCCCGGAAAGCCACGGGGTGCTGGACCTCGCCGACGGGCGGGTGTTCGAGGGTTTCTCGAGGGTCCAGGTGGTGGGCGGCCGCACGATGGGACGGGTGTGGACCTTCCGCGACATCACCGAGCACCGGCGGGCGGAGGAGGCGGCCCGGCAGGCCGCGGAAGAGCGCCGCCAGCTCCTGGAGAGCGAGCAGTTCGCCCGCGCGGAGGCGGAGCGGGCGAACGCGATGAAGGACGAGTTCCTGGCCACCGTGTCGCACGAGCTGCGGACCCCGCTGAACGCCATCCTCGGCTGGTCGCATCTCCTGCGGACCGGTGGGATGACCGCGGGGCAGACCCAGCAGGGGCTCGAGGTCATCGAGCGCAACGCGCGCGCCCAGACTCAGCTCATTGAGGACCTGCTCGACATGAGCCGCATCATCTCCGGCAAGATGCGGCTCGACATCCAGTCCGTTGATCCCACCGCGTTCGTCGAGGCGGCGATCGAGACGCTGAAGCCGGCCGCGGAGACCAAGGGCATCCGGCTCAGCGCGCTGCTGGACCCGGGAGCGGGCCCGGTCAAAGGCGACCCGGGCCGGCTGCAGCAGGTCGTGTGGAACCTCCTCTCCAACGCGATCAAGTTCACCGCCCGGGACGGCCGGGTCCAGGTCGTGCTGGAGCGCGTGAACTCGCACATCGAGATCGCGGTAGCCGACACCGGCGTCGGCATCAAGCCCGAGTTCCTGCCCCACGTGTTCGACCGCTTCCGGCAGGAGAAGGCCTCGCGGACGCGATCTGCCACCGGCCTCGGCCTGGGGCTGTCGATCGTGAAACACCTCGTCGAGCTGCACGGCGGCTCGGTGCGCGCGATCAGCGCCGGTGAGGGACAGGGGGCGACCTTCACGGTGTGCCTGCCGCTGACCGTCGTCCAGCGGGATGGCGAGCCCGGCCCGCGACTCCACCCGAGGGGGCGCTCGGCGACCTCGCCGCTCTTCCGGCCGCCGGACCTGTCCGGCATCAAGGTGCTGGTGGTGGACGATCAGCCGGACGCCCGCGACATGATCAGGCGCGTCCTGGAGGACTGCGAGGCCGACGTGGTCACTGCCGGCTCGGCCGCCGAGGCGCTCCGGGTGATGCAGGCGGGCCGGCCGGACGTCCTGGTGAGCGATATCGGGATGCCGGACGTGGACGGCTATGAGCTGTTGCGGCGGATCCGGGCCCTGGGCCCGCCGGCCAGAGGCCACCTGCCCGCGATCGCCCTCACCGCCTTCGCCCGTTCCGAGGACCGCACCCGCGCGTTGCGGGCCGGGTTCCTGGCCCACGTCGCGAAGCCGGTCGAGCCCTCGGAGCTCCTGGCGACGGTCGCCAGCGTCGTCGGCCGGGCCGGCGACCAGCTCGCCGACTGATCTACTCCTGGAGCTGGGCGTGTCGCCGGACCACCCCGCACAGCGCGATCGGATCCAGCGGCTTCTCGAGCAGCTCCGCGAAGCCTTCGGCCAGGAGCTCCTCGCGCCGACCCCGGTAGGCGGTGACCGCGATGGTGGGGATGTGGAGGCCTTTCGCGCGGGCAACCGCCTTCACTTCGCGGATCAGCTCGAGGCCGTCGTCCGGCATCGCGATGTCGGTCACCAGGACATGCGGCCGGAGCGTCTCCAGGATCCGCTTGGCCCTCTCGGCGGATTCAGCGGTGGTGACCAGCGCCCCGCAGTACTCCAGGGCCAGGCGGAGGACTTCGCGCGAATCATCCGTGTCCTCGACAACCAACACGTGTACGCCGACCAGATCACGCGGTGCCATACGCCGCCCCCCTGGGTCCCACGCTTGGAGCCCGACCACCTAAGAATTTACCACCCGATCACGGCTGTATCAACACGGAGGAGACCATGAGGCTTGTGATTGCTTGCGTCGTGGCGGCGGTGCTGCTCGCGGGGTGCGCCAAGCGGGACATGGACGAGTGCCGGAAGGGGGATCGCAGCCGCTGCCCCGGTGAGGGGGCCGCCCCGGCCGCCCCGGTCGGGTAGACGGGCAGGCTTGCGGACGGGCCCGGTCGGAGCGAGGATGCGGGCCGGACCCAACGACGGAGGAGATCCATGAGCACACGCAGGGAGTTTCTCCAGATCGGAGCGGGCGCCCTGGCCGGCATCGCGTTCGTGGGCTGCGACCTGATGGCGGCCGGGCCCGCGCGGGCCCAGGCGCGGCGGCGCGAGGTGGTGGTGGCCGGGCGCCGGGTCAAGACCGTGGACGTGCACGCCCACTGCACGGTGCCCGAGGCCCTCGCGCTGATGAACCTGAAGCTCGGCGCACCGGGCACCGCGCTACCGCCGCTCCTGCACATGGCGACGCAGGCGCCGGATCGTCTCCGGGTGATGGACGAGCAGGGCATCGACGTGGAGGCGCTCAGCATCAACCCCTACTGGTACGGGGCGGACCGCGACCTGGCCCGGCAGCTCATCCGCATCCAGAACGAGAAGCTCGCGGAGGCGTGCGCCGCGCACCCCGACCGCTTCGTGGCCTTCGCCTCGGTCGCCCTGCAGCACCCGGATCTCGCGGCCGAGCAGCTCGAGGAGGGCGTGAAGAAGCACGGGCTCCGGGGCGCCGCCATCGGCGGCAGCGTCAACGGCGAGGAGATCAGCGATCCGAAGTTCCATCCGTTCTGGGCCAAGGCCGAGCAGCTCGGGGTGCTCGTCTTCATCCACCCGCAGGGCGCGGGCGTGGCGACGGACCTGCCCAAGCGGCTCAAGGGCAACGGCTATCTCGACAACGTGATCGCCAACCCGCTCGAGACGACCATCGCGCTCTCGCATCTCATCTTCGAGGGCACGCTCGACAAGTTCCCCCGGCTCAAGATCTGCGCGGCGCACGCGGGCGGCTACCTGCCGTCGTACGCCGGCCGCTCCGATCGCGGCTGCCCCACCCGCCCGGTCGCCTGCCCCGGCGGCACCTACGGGTCGATCAAGCGGAAGCCCTCCGAGTATCTGAAGGACATGTACTACGACACGATGGTCTTCTCCGGAGAAGGCGTCCGCCACCTCGCCGCCGAGGTGGGCGCGGGGCAGCTCATGGTGGGCACCGACTTCCCGTATCCGTGGACCACGACCGCGGTGGACGACATCCTCGAGGCGCCGGGCGTGAGTGACGCCGACAAGATGGCGATGCTGGGCGGGAACGCGATGAAGCTGCTCGGGATCCGGGCCTAGCCGTGGCCGACGCGGCGTTCGTCTCGTGCGGTGGCGGCGGCGTCGCCGGGGCTCCCTTCGGCCGGCGGCGCGAGGTGGTGGTGAGCGGCAGGCGCGTGAAGACGGTGGACGTGCACGCGCACTGCGCGGTCCCCGCCGCGATGGCGCTGATGGGGCGCAAGCTCGAGACCGAGACCCTCCTGATGACCAATACCCGGGAGCGCCTCGCCGCGATGGACGCGCAGGGTATCGACGTGGAAGCGCTCAGCATCAACCCCTACTGGTACGCGGCGGACCGCGACGTCGCCCAGGAGCTCATCCGGATCCAGAACGAGGCGCTGGCCGAGATCTGCGCGGCCCAGCCCGACCGGTTCGTCGCCTTCGCGTCGGTGGCCCTGCAGCATCCGGACCTCGCGGCCGAGCAGCTCGAGCAGGGCGTCAAGCGCTACGGGCTGCGCGGCGCCGGCCTCGGCGGCAGCGTCGAGGGCCTCGAGCTCAGCGACCCGCAGTTCCACCCCTTCTGGGCCAAGGCCGAGGCGCTCGGCGTGCTGGTGTTCATCCACCCGCAGGGCAGCCCCGAGCTCGAGCGGAGCGGCCGGCTCGCGGGCAACGGGCTCCTCACGAACACCGTCGGCAACCCGCTCGAGACCACGATCGCGCTCTCGCACCTCATCTTCGAGGGCACCCTCGACCGCTTCCCCGGGCTCAAGATCTGCGCGGCCCACGGCGGCGGCTACCTGCCCTCCTACGCGGCGCGCTCCAACGCGGTGCAGATGACCTTCCCCCAGCGCATGACCGGGACGCTCAAGAAGCGCCCGACCGAGTACGTGCGCCAGCTTTACTACGACACGATCGTGTTCACCCCCGAGGCGCTGCGCCACCTGGCGGTGGAGGCGGGACCCGGCCAGATCGTCATGGGCACCGACTACCCGTTCCCCTGGACCAGCACGTCGGTGGACCACATCCTGGGCACGCCGGAGCTGAGCGACGCCGACAAGATCGCGATGCTGGGCGGCACCGCGATGGGGCTGCTGGGGATCAAGGGGTAGCCGCGGTGCCGATTCCGGCAGCTACCTCTTGTAGAAGGCGGTCTCCGGCTTGGACTGTTTGGGGTGAAGGGTGGAGGAGCCGTTGAACATCCGCTGCGGGATGTTCCCCAGGCTGTTCTTGACCACCCGGAGACCCATGATGCCCGGAGCAAGCCCGACGGTGCCGATCACATACTGCTCCTCGATGGCGATGCGCCAGATCTTCTTGCCGAGCTCGTAGTGCTGCTTCTCCGG
>DATFUK010000254.1:0-15530 GCA_035260865.1 Candidatus Methylomirabilota bacterium
ATTCCATTCACGCCACAGCTTCAGATGCTCCAGCAACAACCAGCCACGTACCGCCTCCGGCTGGATCGCGTCGTCGAAGAGGCCGTCGTTCAGAAAGTTCTCGTCCACGGATGCCACGATGAAGCCGCGGCTGGCGAGCAACTCCCCCAGGTAGGCATACCCCGGATCCGAGAATTCCACCATGTTGTGGTTCCCGTGCACGATCAAAACCAACGGAAAGGGACCCGGACCATCCGGATACCAGACTCGGGCATTCAGCGGCAGCTCGGCCGCGTCAAACCCCCAGTATTTTTTGCGGGTCCAGCCCCTCCACCCCGTCGAATCCTTGATGAATGCTGACGCGTCCACCGTGCGAGTCTTGATCCCCACGGAGGACCCGTATTCGGGCCGCCGGATGTCCGTCCCCGCGCCGTAGAACAGGCGCTTCACGGAATGGGACCCGTTTTGAGATGGGTTCGGGGTGGACAGCGTGGCGGGCATCGTATCGGCCGGCGGCCGCCACGACACGAGCTTCTCCTCCGAGCCATCGCGCCCGAGGAGCCACACGAGAGAGACGTTGGCCGTCACCGCAAGCAGGAACACCACAACCGTGATGATCCGCTTGCTCAACGCGGCTTCTGCGAACCGGCCGACGGCCACCGTTGCGACCGCCGCGCCCAGGAATCCTTCAGCCAGCCCGATCGCGATCCCCATCGCAATGCCGACGTGTGGTGGAAGCCACGCCAGCATGACGACGACACACGCGCCGATGATCCATCCGGTCGCCATGCGCGGCAACGCTCCCGCGATGGTCAGGAGAAGGGCCACGACAACGGCGATCAAGGGGATGAGCACCGTGGCACAGAGGATCACGAACGCGAAATCGAATGCGTAGCCGAATCCGCTCTGGAGATACAGGCCCGCGATGACGACGCACGCGGCGGCGGCGGCGAGCGTTCCGCCTACCGCGCCACGGCGGGCTTCCGGACCTGGCCGGATCGCCGTCCAGTGCGTGGCGCAGCGCGCGACGACATTCTGCCACCAACGTCTGGGGGGATTGCGGAGCGACGGGTGGTCTGGTTCAGGCATTCTGCGCGATCCCGGGCACGATGCCCGCCCACACTCCAAGAGGCGGCGTCAGAACGCTCAGGGCGTGCAATTTCTTCAGCCCGAAACTACTCATGCCCCGAGCCATATCTGGGTAATTACTCCGGCTTACTGCGCCTGGCTCCCGCGCAAGCCCGCGGGAAGTCAACACCGGGCCAACTGGAATGCGGCTTGCTCCAGTGGATGTCATGGATCGGGTACACATGGGTTCGGTGGGGGTGCTGACGATGCGATATGACCGTTATGGCAGAAGCGATCGTCGAAGTCCTCGAGCCAGGCGCCAGGAGCGGGTTCGCTTCCAGCGCAGGCGGCTACCGATGAGACCACTGAGGCGCCAAGGGGGGACCGCTCGTGAGAGTTCTTGAGACGTTGACAGTTCTGCTGGTGGCGACTGTCCTCTTCATGTGGGTAATTCTCGCGCACCCCACTCCCGACGAGCGGGCCAGGCTGCATGATTCGATGGGTGCCACCACGGGTATTGCCTGGCGCTAGGTCGTCCCCCCCGTGCCGAGCGGGGCGAGGTCGAAGCCGTACAGGCGTGCGGTATTGCCGCCCGCGATCTTGGCCTGCTCCTCCTCGGGCACGCCGGCCAGGATCTCGGCCGGGATCTTCCGGGACTGCGGGAACGTGGATTCGCTGTGGGGGTAGTCCGAGCCCCACATCATGTTGTCGACCCCGATCGCGTCCCGCAGCCGGATACCGATGGCATCCTCCTGAAAGCTCAGGAAGACATTGCGGTGGAAGAAATCGCTCGGCCGCATGCCGTCCTTGAACCGGTACAGCGCCTCCTCGTGGCGCTCGCGATACGTATAGTCCATGGTCGACAGCACGTGCGGCGCCCACGCGAGCTCGAATTCCACGATGGCGACCTCGAGGCCGGGATGGCGCTCGAAGACGCCCGAGAAGATCAGGTCGCACATCGAGAGGGCGGGGTAGAAGGCCTTCGTCGACCGGCTGGTCGCGTCGCGAATCGTGCGCTCTCCCGCTCCGCGGATCTTCCCCTGCCGTCGCGTGGCGGTATGCAGGCTCAGCGGCATGTCGAGCGCCTCGGCCACGGCCCAGAAGGACTCGTACTCGGGTTGATCGTAGCGCCGGGTCTCGAGGGGGTACTCCGTGATCATCGCCCCGGCGAAGCCTCGCCGGGCGGCCCGCTCCAGCTCCTTGATCCCGTCCGCGACGTCGTCCAGGTTGATCATCGCGATGCCCTTCAGCCGCGCGGGGTCCACGCTGCAGAAGTCGGCGAGCCAGTCGTTGTACGCCCGGAAGATCGCCGACATGAGCGCTGGATCGGCCACCTTGAAGTAGAAGAGGCCCTGCGACGGGTACAGGACCTCGCCGGCCACCCCATCGAGCTCCATGTCCGCCAGGTGCCGGTGGGGGTCATACCCGCCCGCATGCACGTCTTCGAAGCGGCCGAGGGAGGAGATGGTCTCGGGCGCCTCGAACCGCGCCCCGGCATTGGAGATGAGCCCGATCCCGGAGACGATCTGGTCATCGACCACGAGCTGATCGGCACCATCGATCCGCTGCATCCGGGGCGCGCGCTCGCGGAAGGCTCGGTCGATGCGGGTCGTCCACAGATCGGGCGGCTCGAAGACGTGAGAATCGGACGACAGGATGAGTGCGGATGTCATGGGCCTCTCCCCTCCCCGTAGCTCCAGTCCGCCTGGTGCCCGGCCTCGAACATACCGCGGATCGGCCAGAATCGCTGCTAGACTGCACACATGAAGACACACACTGTCCGACACCGTGCGCCTCCGCCTCTATATCGCCTGGCCTTCGACGATGTTGTTTCTGATCTGCTCAAGGTGAAAGCGGCAGCGGATACCTCTCAGCGGGCTGACCCGAAGACCGACACGCAGCGCAGCAAAGCCAGGGGCGTGTCAAGACGGAAGGGATAAGGTGAAGGTGAGCCTACCATGGCGCAGCCGCTTCGGCTTCTGACCGCACCGCTCTGGATCGTGCTGGCGGCTGGTCTGCTCTTCGGCACGGTCGCCCAGGCTGCCGAGTGCAGTGCCCCAAGGGTCGTGGTGGTCACCGCGACCGCCATGAAGTACTGCATCGACCCGGGATTCAACAGCCTGATCCAGGATCAGGTCCGAACAATCCGCCAGGACATCAAGGCTCAGCAGACCGCGGGCAAGCTCATCGTCTATGCGAGCACCCCGATCAGCCCGCGCGGTGGTGGCCACACCGGCACCAATCTCGAGATCGCGGCGTCGGTCAAGGCGGCGCTCGAGAAAGAATACGGTGGAAGCGTCTGGGTCCTCGATCCCGGCCGATACCAGATGCCCCCTCTCGCGGGAAAGTCGCCGGGGGGCAGCGAGTACATGGCCATGTGGACCGCGGTCCTCGCGGGCGACGACGGGAGTGGCCAGGACTTCGACATGGTGCACTTCACCGGCCCGGGCAACATGCGCGCCTTCTTCGGGTGCGGCCCGTCCGCCATCGTCGAGTGCATCGATCGCTACATCACGAAGCGGGCCGCCACCGATGGCACGTTCCGCCAGGACGTGTCCGATCGACCGGCCCCTCGCCGCGAGTTCCTCCGCTACTATGCCCTGCGCGCTTCCAGCGCGTACTCACCCGGCGCCCATGATGAATGGAATACGTTCGTGGCGATCAATCGCCGGCGCCCGGTGGGCGGACAGGTCGCCATGTACTTCGACGGTCGACCTCTGTCTCCTGGTGAGATGGAGACGGTGGTCTCGCCGGGCTACGAGCTCCGATAGGCTGCCTCGCCCGGAACGATCGGCAGTATCACCCGCGACTCCCGCCCCGCTCATGGAACGCGGTATTGTCCGCCTCCACCCGCCGCCGCTCCCGCACTGGAGGTGGACCACGCGAGACGGGCGCCGGGCGACGGGAGACTCGACAATCCACGCCGCCGGTGGCTAGACTCCGGGGCGTGATCCGTCCCCGAGGCCATGACATCGCGGTCGTGTGGAGCCAGCGGAGCCGCGATGCCTATGCGGCCGAGGCCGTGGCCCGCGGTGAGACCTACACGTTCACCGATGCCTGGGGTCGCCCGCGGACCTGGCTCAAGGGTGAGTACGCGTACCTGGCGGCGGCCGCCGCGAGCCTGCTGCTCGCCCGGTGCAACCTCAAGCACGACGTCGTGGAGGAAGCCGATCTCGGCGGCGATCGCCTCGCGGCGTATCGCGCCCTGCTCGTCCCGAACGCGGCCCACCTGGCGGACGAGACCATCGCGCGCCTCGAGGACTGGTTGGGCGCCGGCGCGCGACAACTGATCGCGACCGGCAAGACCAACTTGCCCCCGGCGCTCCTCGGCCTCACCGCATCCTCGCCGGCGCCGGTCACCGGCTATACCGGCTGGCGCTGGCTCCCGACATCACCGTTCGGCAACGCGGCCTGGGAGCGCCTCTACGTGAGCGGGTTTGCCGGCCACGTGGCCCGGCGGGTCGAGGCGGCGCCGGGCAGCCGCGTCCTGGCCGAGCTGGTGGAGCTGACCGGCGATCTGACCGATGCCACCACCGCGACCGCGTCCCCCCTGGGCCCCGCCATCGTGCTCACCGACCGCACCGTCTACGTGGCCAACCAGGTTTTCGAGCTCCTGGGTGGCATGTTGCAGGCGCATCTCAACGTGGAGCCGGTGCGGCACTGGGCGAATCCCACGCACTGGGGCGACACGTTGCTCTTTTTCCTGCGCTACCTGCTGCGGGAAGTCGGCCTCGATTCCCTCTGGCAGACCCGGCTGCGGTCCTTCGGCGCCTACGAGGGGGTGCTCTCGTTCCGCCACGACGTGCACGGGATGCTCGACTTCACGTTCCTCGACTACCAGGTGCAGAACCTCATCCCCGCCACCTACGACATCGAGGACCCGACGTTCTCGACCAACATCACCCGGGCGATGGCCGCCGAGTGGGTGGCCCGCACCAGCCAGGACGACTTCATCGAGCCGGCGCTCCACAATGACAGCTCGATCGGCGATCCACCGACCGCCATCCACGGCCCCGGGCTCTACGAGCACGTGCGCAACGCGGCGAAGAACCTCGGCTTCCCGGTCTACACCGCGGGGCGCCACGCGGGCGGGCACATGCACCCCGAGACCATCGACGCCATGGA
The DNA here is from genome assembly GCA_035260865.1 of Candidatus Methylomirabilota bacterium. GTDB lineage: Bacteria > Methylomirabilota > Methylomirabilia > Rokubacteriales > CSP1-6 > CAMLFJ01. The sequence goes on from DATFUK010000254.1 coordinate 5,173, forward strand.
CTATCTCTACGCGCACGACGAGCGAATCCTCGGCACGTGCACGTTCTGCTACTACCACATGATCGAGTACGGGGTGCGCAACCCGGGCGTGATGGTCGGCGGGCAGATCGGCGGCAAGGCGCTCACCTACGTCACCGACGTGCGCCGCACCATCGCCACCCCGGGCATCTGGTTCCCCTTTCATCCGGTGGTCACCACGGCCGCGGAGTGGCGGCCGCTCCGGGGCTGGGACCGCACGCACGAGTTCGACGCCGCCTACGAGCTGGTCGAGGCGATCTTCGGCGGCCACAGCGCGCGCGCCGACGGCGTCGACGATCACCTGGAGAACGGCGTCTACAGCTTCCAGTACCATCCCGAGCTGGCGTGCGACCCGTCCACCAACGACGGCCGGGGCACGCTCGACTACCTGCGCTATGCGATCAACCTGGCCGAGCGGCGCAACCTCTGGATCGCCAACCAGCGGGAGCTCTACCAGCGCATGGCCGACTACGAGGCGCTGGTCTTCCAGACGCGGGACGACGGCCGCGTCGTCACGGTCACCAACCCGACCGCCCGCCACATCGCGGGGATGATGGTCGAGCAGCGGCGCCCCTTCGGCAGCGTGTGGGACGGCGCCGAGGAGCTGGTCCATGTGGTGCGGGGCGGGCTCGTCACGGTGCCGCCGCTTGCCCCCGGCGCGGCCGTCACCCTGCGCTTCGATCCGACGGAGCCCGACGCCCCGTGGGTCCGACAGGGGAGTACCAAGGGCCTCACGGTCCTCGACGCCCGCCGTGATCCGCGGACCGGCGAGACCCGCATCCGGGTGCGCGTCTGCCGCGCGCAGCCGCTCGCCGTCGAGGGCGTGGATCCGGACGGCGTCTACCGGGTCCAGGTGGACGACGAGCCCGCCCGCCTCGTCCTCCCGCGGGTGACGCGCACCATCCAGGCGCTGCTGAGCAAGCCGGCGGAGGGCGGGGGCACGCTCGGCCGCCGCGCCACCATCCCCGGAACGCTGCGGTTTCTCGACCTGCTCGTGATGGGCGACGAGCACCGGTTCGTGGAGCGGACCGTCCGCATCACCGAGCTGCCGCCGGAGGCGGCGGCCGCGGCCCGCGCCAACATCCTGGCCGCCATCCCGGCCCGCACGGGGCGGGTCACCTAGCCCGGCAGCGGTTCGCGGGGCCGCGTCGTCGCTCGGCCCCTCAACCGCCCAGGTAGTGGGCCCGCACCTCCGGATCCTCGAGCAGCGCCTGGCCGGTCCCCTCGAAGCGGTTGCGACCCAGCTCGAGCACGAAGCCGCGATGCGAGATCGCGAGCGCCTGCTTGGCATTCTGCTCGACCATGAGCACCGCGGCGCCCTCGCGGTTCACCGCCACGATCGCGCCGAAGACGGCCTCGACCATCCGCGGGTCGAGCCCCAGGGACGGCTCGTCGATCAGCAGGAGCCGCGGGTGGAGCAGGAGCGCGATGGCGATCTCGAGAATCTGCTGCTGGCCGCCCGAGAGCGTGCCGGCCGGCGCCCGGCGCCTGGCGCCGAGGAGCGGGAAGCGCTCCATGAGCGCCTCGATGTCGGCGCGCACGCGCGCGTCGCGGCGGGTGTACGCGCCCATCTCGAGGTTCTCCTCCACGCTCATCGCCGGGAAGTTGCAGCGCCCCTGCGGCACGTAGGAGCACCCGCGGCGGAGCACGTCCACCGGGTCCTGGCCCGCGATCTCCTCGCCCCCGAGCCGGATGCTGCCCCGCGTCGGCTTCACCATGCCGAACAAGGTGCGAAGCAGCGTCGACTTGCCCGCGCCGTTGGCCCCGATGATCGACACGATCTCGTCGGCCCGGACGTCGGCGGACACCCCGCGCAGGACCTCGATCTCGCCGTAGCCGGCGTGCACGTCCGCCAGGCGTAGCACCGTCGCGCCCACCCCGCCGCCCGTCCCCTCACCGGCCAAAGTACGCCTCCACCACCTTCGCATCGCGCCGGACCGCCTCGGGCGGGCCTTCCGCGATCTTCTGGCCGTGGTCGAGCACGACCACGCGCTGGGAGATGTCCATGACCACGTCCATGTTGTGCTCGACGAGTAGCACCGCCTTGCCCTGTCGGTGGAGCGCCCGGATCTGCTCCTTCATCTGCTGGATCATGGTCGGATTCACCGCCGCCGCCGGCTCGTCCAGCAGCAGGAGGTCGGGGTCCGGCATCAGCGCGGCGGCGAAGGCCAGCAGCTTCCGCTGGCCGTAGGACAGGCTGCCCGCCGGGGCATTCGCGCGCGCCGCGAGTCCCACCGACTCGAGCAGGGTCCGGGCCCGGTCGATCGCCGCCGCCTCGAAGCGACGGACCCGCGGCGTGCGCACCAGGCGCGCCACCACGCTCTCCTCCTGGTGCTGCTGGAGGAAGGTCAAGAGATTCTCGAGCGCGGAGAGTCGCGGGAACACGCTCACGAGCTGGAAGGTGCGGCCCAGCCCGAGCCGCGCGATCCGATGCGCGGCCACCCCGGTGACGTCGTGCCCGCGGAAGAGCACCCGGCCGGCGTCCGGCGCCAGGTAGCCGGTGACGCAGTTGAACAGCGTGGTCTTGCCCGAGCCGTTGGGCCCGATGAGGCTCACCAGCTCCCCCGCCTCCACGGTCAGGTCCACCGCATCGACCGCGGTGACGCCGAGAAACCGCTTGGTGATCCCGCGGGCCTCGAAGAGCGCCATCGGCTAGGCGCCCGGTCCGGCCGGCCGCCGGGCGAGCGCCGAGCCGCGGCGCATCACGCCCTCGAGCCCTTCCGGCGCGCGGATCACGATGACGAGCAACAGGAGCCCGTAGATCACCATGCGCCAGGTCGGCGCCATCCGGAGAATCTCGGGCAGCGCGGTGAAGGCGGCCGCGCCGACCAGCACGCCGCGCAGGCTCCCCACCCCGCCCAGGAAGATCATCACGAGCAGGCTGACGCTCAAGCTCACGGTCAGCTCGCCGGGGCAGAGCACGCCGATGTAGGAGACGTAGAGGCTGCCCACCCCGCCCGCCACCGCGCCGCTGATGATGAAGGCGAGCATACGGTATCGGAGCGGATCGATGGAGGCCGCCGCCGCCAGCGTCTCGTTGTCGCGCACCGCGTGGAACGCGCGGCCCAGACGGAACGTGGTGAGGCCGTGGTAGAGCAGCCCGACGAGGGCCACCGTGGCGAGCCCCATCCAGTAGAACGCGGGCAACGTGGCGATCCGGACGGCGCCCCACTGCGGCTTCGGGATGCCGGTCACGCAGAGCGGCCCGTGCGTGAAGTCGACCCAGTTGGTGGCGACGATCTGCGTCACGATCGCGAAGCCCAGCGTGCCCATCGCGAAGCTGTGCTCGGTCAGGCGGAACATGGGCACGCCCACGACGAGCGCGACCAGGCCCGCCAGCGCGATGCCGGCGGCGAGCGCGCCCGCGAACGGCCAGCGCGCCTCCGTGGCCAGGAGTGCCGCGGTGTAGGCCCCGATCCCGAAGAACGCGGGGTGGGCCAGCGAGAGGCTGCCCACGTGGCCCACCACCAGGTCGTAGCTGAGCGCGAGCGCGCCGTAGAGCGTGGTGAAGATCAGCACGTGCAGGATGTAGCGCTGCTGGCCCGGCAGCGCGGCCGCCACGATCCACGGCACCCCGAGCAGGAGGGCCGCCGACGCGACCCATCGCGCGGTGCGCACCGTCAGATCCCGATGCGCCGGCCGAAGAGCCCCTGCGGCCGCACGAGTAGCACCAGCACCATGACCACGAACGCGATGGCGTCCTTGTAGGCGTAGGAGACGTAGCCGGCGGCGAGCGACTCGGCCAGGCCGATCAGGAAGGCGGCCGCGATGGCGCCCTTGACGAAGCCGAAGCCACCCACGATCACCGCCGCGAACGCCTTGAGGGTCAGCAGGGACCCCACGTCCGGGAAGATGTTGAAGAGCGGCGAGACCAGCGCGGCGGCCGCCCCGGCGAGCGCCGCCGAGATCCCGAAGGTGGCGAGCGCCACCCGCTGCACGTCCACTCCCACCACCGCGCAGGCCTCGCGGTTCTGCGACATCGCCCGCATGGCCTTCCCGAGCTTGGCGCGCGTCACGAACCACTCGAGCCCGGCGAAGATGACCACCGCCGCGACCAGCACGACCAGCCGCTGCCACGCCATGCGCACCCCGCCCACCTCCAGGATGGCCGAGGAAAGCGTGGTGGGCACCTCCTTGGGCTGGGTGCCGAAGACCAGGATCGCCAGGTTGGTGAGGGTGATCGAGGTGGCGAGGGTGGCGATGAGCTGCACGTGCCAGGTGCGAGGCAGGATGGTGCGGATCACCGAGCGTTCGTAGACGAGCCCGAACGCCCCCATCGCGGCGGTCGCCACGAGGGCCGCCACCGGGTACGGCAGCCCCAGCTCGCCGTACGCGTACCAGAAGGCGTAGCCGCCCAGCATGTAGAATTCGCCGTGCGCGAAGTTGATCAGGCGCACCACCCCGAACATGAGGGCCAGCCCGGTCGCCACCATGGCGTAGAGCGAGCCCAGGGTGAGGCCGTGCACGAGCGGCTCGACGAGATCGCCCACGGGGCGACGACTACGGCTGGATCGGGATCTTCTCCAGCACCTTCAGCTGGCCGCCGCTGATCTCCACCAGCAGCATGTTGATGAACGCCTGGTGGGTGTCGTCGAACTTGATCCGTCCGACCGGCGTGTTCGGGATGTCGATCTCCTCCAGCGCGTCGCGGATGGCCTTGCGGTCGGAGCGCCCGGTCTTCTTGATCGCCTGCTCGATGGCCGGCGCGACCGCGTAGCGGAACGCGATGGCCGCGAGGCTGCCGTGAACGCGCACCGGAACCTTCCAGCGCTCGAGCCATTGCTTCTCCCACGCCGGATCGAGGGCCGGGGTCCAGTAGGTCGCCTCCACGAGGCCGTCGGCGATCGAGGGGCTGTCCCTCACCTGGTAGAGGAACTCCACGGTGGCCATGCTGCCCCGGGCGTAGAGCTTCTGGGTGAGCCCGACCTCGCGGAACTGGCGCATGAACACGCTGCCCTCGCTGGCCAGCATGACCAGCAGCACCGCCTCCGGGTTGGCCCGCTTCACCCGGGTGAGCACCGGCCGGTAGTCGGCCTGTCCCCGGTCGAAGAACTCGGTGCTCACCAGCTTGATGCCGTTCTTCTTGAACGCCACGTCGTAGGCCGCGGCCGCCCCGCGCCCGAAGTCGTCGTTCTGGGCGAAGATCGACACCGTCTTGGTGGACTGGGCCATGTGCTTGGCGAACTGGCTGGCCAGCATCACGTCGTCCGGGTTCACCCGGAACGCCCACTCGTTGCCGTTCTTGCCGATCAGCTCGCGGATCTTCGGGTGGCTGCAGGCCTCGATCACCATCGGTACCGCCAGCTCCTTCACCACCGGCAGGGCCCCCAGACAGGCGCCGCTGTGGGTCTGGCCGATGATCACGTCCACTCGATCGACGTCCACCAGCTTGCGCACCGCGCTCACCGCCTCGCCGGGGGTGCCCGCGTTATCGCCGAAGTAGAGCTCGATCTTCCGGCCCATGATGCCGCCCCGGGCGTTGTACTCGTCGGCCAGCATCTGGGCCGCCCACTTCACGCCCTCGCCGGTGATCGCCGACGGTCCGGTCATGGCCGAGGAGAACCCCACCCGGATGGCCGGCGCGCTCTGCGCCCGCGCCCCCGGCAGGTCTCCGGCAAGGACGAGGGCCAGCCCCCCTACGACTCCGATCGCGGTCCGCCACGTCGCTGTCATCGCGCTCTCCTCGCTCGGCGCTCAGCCGAGTATCTGCAGTTCCTGGCTCGATTGCGTGAGCCGGCGCACGCCGCCGGGGATGATCTCGACCGCGTCCTCGACCTGCACGCCGCCCCAGCCGTGCTCGTAGTAGGGCGTCTCCACGCAGAAGACCATCCCGGGCTCGAGCGGGGTGTGGGTCGCCGCGTTGATGGTGGGCGGGTCGTAGGGCTCGAGTCCGATGCCGTGGCCCACGTGGTATCGCTCGTAGTGCGGCATGCCGTGCTCGCGGGTCACCCGCATCGCGGTCTCGAAGATCTGGCTGACCGGCACCCCCGGCTTCATCGCGGCGATGGCCGCCTTCTCCCCGTCGCGCGCGGCATTGTAGTAGCGAAGCTGCTTGTCGCTCGGGGCTCCGACCACCGCGGTGCGCGAGATGTCCGAGCGGTAGCCCTGGTAGACGCAGCCCAGGTCCAGGCGGATGAGGTCGCCCCCTTTCAGCGCGGCGTCGGAGGCGTAGACGTCGGCGAGCGCGGCCCGGTCCCCCATCGTGATCACGGTGAAGAACGGCTGGGCGCCCTTGCGCACCACCTCCTGCTCGAACGCCATCGCGGCCTCGCGCTCGGTCACCCCCGGCTTCAACATGCCGAGCACCGCCGCGATGCCGTCCTCGGCGATCAGGGCCGCCCGCTCGAGCCGCCGCACCTCCTCCGGACTCTTGACCATTCGCGCGGTGCGAAACGACGCGTAGGCGGGCACGATCGTGGTCCCGGCGAGCAGCTCGCCCAGCCGCTGCCAGGCGGCCGGGAACACACCCGCCTCGTCGAGGCCGATCCGCTTGCCGAGCGCCCCGAAGCCGCCCAGGATCTCGCGCAGCGCTTCGCCCGGGCCGGCCAGCGCCTGGCTGGTGATCTCCCGCACCCGGCGGCCGACCGCCCCCGGCGGATCTGCGTAGTTGAAGAAGAACTTGCCGTAGCAGGCGAGCCGGTCCACCACGATACCGTCGGCGGCCACGCCGGTGGCGTCGATGAAGGGGATGACGAGGCCGACGCCCTGGCGCGTGAACACCCCGTACAGCTCGAGCCCACGGAAGAGGGCGTGCGCGACCGAGCGGAACCCGGTCACGTACTGGAGATTCTCGGGCGTGCTCGCCACCAGGGCGTCGAGCCCCTCGGCGTCCAGCACCTTCGTGAGCCGCGCTGCCGCGTGCTGATCCATGACGACCTCCTCGGATATCTGGGCCTAGCGGAAATTGGGCAGGACGTCCTGACCGAACAGCTCGATGGCTTCCTGCATCTCGCTGACCGAATTGGCCACGAACAGCATCCCGGAGAGCGTGGTGACCCCCACCCGTGCGTACGCCCGGATGCGCTCGGAGATCTCGCCGGGGCCGCCGATGAGATTGCGCTGGTCGAAGCCCCCGGTCTGCTCGCGCAGCGTCGATTTCTTCAGCGACTCGAGATGCTTGAAGAGCTGCGAGGTCCGGAAGCGCCGGACCGCCTCGTCGTGGGTCCGCCCGATCGAGACCGCGAACTGCGGCGCGATGTCGATCGCCGACCCGTCCCGTCCGGCCGCGGCCGCGGCCCGATGGACATCGGCCACGCCCCGCTCGATCTCCTCGGGCGACAGGACCGCGGGCATCCAGCCCTGCGCGTACTGCCCGGCGCGGCGCCGCACCTCGGAATGGTTACCCCCGGCATAGATAGGCATCGGGTTTTGCACCGGCTTCGGGAAGCACTCGACTTCCTCGAAATGCACCGCGCGCCCCCTGAACGTGGCCCGTCGCTCGGTGAAGAGCAGCCGGAGGGCCTGCATGCCCTCGTCCACGATGGTGCCGCGCCGCACGTCGCGGGCGTCGGGGAACAGGGCCTCGTACTCCTCCCGGTAGGCGCCGGTTCCCACCCCGAGGATCACTCGTCCCCCCGAGAGCTGGTCGAGCGTGGCCACCTGCTTGGCGAGCACCGGCATGTTGCGCATGGGCAGCACGATGATGCCGGTGGCGAACCTGAGCGTGGTCGTGCGCGCCGCGCAGTAGCTGAAGGTGATCAGCGGCTCGAAGAAGTTCGGCGGATCGCTGAACTCCTTCTGCACGTAGCGCTGGGTCGTCATGTGGTCGTTGCCCCACACCGAGTCGAACCCGAGCCGCTCGCACAGGAGCGCGGTCGGCAGGATGTCGGAGGGCTTCGCGAACGGCACCGGGTACATCATGCCCTCGATACAGGTCGGGATGTGCACGCCGAATCGCATGATCTACCGCACCTCCCGCCACGCCGGCACCAGGATCTCCCCGCAGAGCGCGATCTGCTCCAGCACGTCGGCATCGCGCGGCAGGACGGCGATGGGCGCGTCGAGCCCCGCCTCCGCCCAGCGCGCCAGCTGCCGTCGACAGTGCTCCGGGGTGCCCGCCACCGCCACCGCGTCGATCAGCGCGTCGTCCACCAGGTGCGCGGCGGCGGCGCCGCGGTCGAGCGCCTCACGGAACGGACGGGTGCGGTCGGGCCCGAGACCGGCATCCAGCAGGATCGACTGGCCGTGGAGGACACCCAGGTAGTGGGCGATGAGGGGTCGCACCGCCTCGCGCGCGTGGCGGCCGTCGCGGCTGATCGCGGTGAGCACGTACGCGATGACCGTGAAGCGCGGGCGCCCGGCTCCCGCGGTCTGGCGCACCCGGGCCACGTGCTCGGGAGACGCGAGCACCGCGCAGTGCACGCCGTCGGCGCTCTCGCCCGCGAGCCGGAGCGCCTTCGGGCCCTTCACGCCGAGCAGCACGGGCACCGCCTCGGGCGGGCTCCACTCGAGCTTGACGCCATCGACCGTGAAGACCTCGCCGCGAACGGTGACCCGCTCGCCCGCGAGCAGGCCCCGGACGATCGCGACACACTCGCGCAGACCGCCGAGGGGCGCCTTGAACGGGATGCCCATCTGCGCCTCGATCCAGTGCCGGTTGCTCGAGCCGAGCCCCAGCACGACGCGCCCCGGCGCGATGCCGGCGAGGGCGGCCGTCTCCATGGCGAGCAGCGCGGGGTGCCGCGTGTACGGATTCACCACGCCGAGGCCGATCGCGAGGCGCGCGGTGACCGCGGCGGCCGCGGCCGCGAGAGCGTAAGCACCGGGGTGGAAGTAGTCCTCGATGATCCAGGCGCTGCCGAGCCCGGCGTCCTCGGCCGCCCGCGCCCAGGCGGTGATGTGCGACGGCGCGTCGGTCCCCATGAGGGCGATGCCGGGACTGGTGGCCCAGCGAGTCGCCATCACAGGTCGCGCAGGCCGTACTGCTCGCGCAGGACGCGCAGGACTCCGTCGAGGTCGCCGGGCGCGTCGGGCACCGGGGGCAGCCACGTCCGGGTCGCGCCGGGATCCTTGAGCCCGCCGGAGGTCAGCACCACCACGACCGGCCGCTCGGGATCCAGCGCCCGCCGCCCGGCCAGCTGCATGACCGCGGTGAGCGCGGTGGCCGACGAGGGCTCGACGAAGAGGCCTTCCTCGCGCCCGAGCGCGCGCTGGGCCTCGAAGAGGCCCTCGTCGGTGATCCGGACTCCCTCTCCCCCCGACTCCCGCAGCGCGGCGAGGCCCTGCCACGTGCCGTGGCGCGACGCGATCGAGAAGGCCACGGAGCCGCCCCCGGGCACGATGTCGGGCGCCTCGAGGCCGCGCTCGAGAGCGTTGGCGAGCGGCCCGAACGGCTCGGCGGCGACCATCCGCGGCACGTCCTTCACCAGGCCGAGGGTCTGCAGCTCCGTCCAGCCCTTCCAGACGCCGTAGAGCCCGTCGCTGTAGGCGCTCGGGACCACGACCACCGCGGGCGCCGTCCAGCCGAGGTCCTCCGCGATCTCCCACGCGATCGTCTTGTAGCCCTCGATACCGTAGGGGTTGGAGCCGATCGGCGGCGTGACGAAGCCGCTCGTCGGATACCACCCGAGGCGCTCGACGCCCTCGCGCATGAGCTGCCAGCGCGACTCGGACGTCGGGCAGGCCACCACCGCGGCCCCGTAGGCCTGCATCAGCGTCTTCATCGTCTCGGGCACCGAGGCGAGCGTGAAGATCACGCAGGGCAGGCCGGCGCGCGCGGCGTACGCGGCGGTCGAGGCGCCGTGGTTGCCGGTGGAGGAGATGGTGATCACGCGGGCGCCGCTGGCCACCGCGTGGCTGACCGCGACCGAGCAGAGCCTGTCCTTGTACGACCACGTCGGGTTCCGGCTCTCGTCCTTGGCGAACAGGCGCGGCAAGCCGAGCCGCTTGCCGAGCCGCTCGAGGGGCACGAGCGGCGTGGCGCCCTCCCCGAGGCTGACCGCGTGCTCGGCCGCGACCGGCAGCACGGCGTGGTAGCGCCACAAGCCACGCGGCGTCGTGGGCAGGCCCTCCGGGCGCAGGCCGGCGAGTGGGCTCAGGTCAAGGCGGACGGTGAGGTTGACCGCCACGCCGCCCTGTCGACAGCGTGGACAGCCGGAGAAGCCGCCGGGCTCCTCGAACACGGTATGGCAGCGCAGGCATTCAAGCCCGAGGACTCGAGCGGATGGAGACATGACGGGCGGTAGTGTAGTCGAGACTCAGGCCGTCGGCATGGCGAGAAACGCACGGATCACGTGCCAGAGCTGACTCCGGCTCAGGCCGAGCGCGACCGCATGGGATGCGCCAGCCAGCACGATGAACTGCCGATCCGGGTTTGGCAGGCGACGGAAGAAGTCGAGGAG
>DATFUK010000255.1:0-2173 GCA_035260865.1 Candidatus Methylomirabilota bacterium
CCGCCTACCTCGACGAGATCCTGTTCGTCCCGGTGCCCGACGTGGCGGTGCGCCTCGCCGGGGTGGAGACCGGGGAGTACCACTTCGCGAACAGCATCAACCAGGACAAGTACGAGGGCATCAAGGGACGCGGCGACATCGTCGCCTCCCCGGTGAAGCCCTACGGCTGGATCACCGCGGTGCCGAACCACAAGCAGGGCGTGATGAGCAACAGGAAGGTCCGCCAGGCGTTCCAGGCCACGCTCGACATGGAGCCGATCATGGCCGCGGGTATCGGCAACAAGGATTTCTACCGTCTCTCCGGGGCGCTCTTCTTCCCGGAGCAGGCCGCGTTCTACTCCACCACCGGGGTCACCGGCTACAACCTCAAGAACAAGGACCGCGCCCGCGCGCTCCTCAAGGAGGCGGGCTACGCGGGCCAGCCGGTGCGCTGGGTCACCACGAAGGAATACGAGTGGATGTACAACACCGCGGTGGTGGCGAAGCAGCAGATGGAGGAGGCCGGCTTCGTGGTGGACCTGCAGGTGGTGGACTGGGCCACGCTCGTCCAGCGCCGGAACAAGCCGGAGCTCTTCGATCTGTTCTCGACCGGCTTCACGTTCAACCCGGATCCCGCGCTCGCGTCGTCGCTGCAGTGCAACTGGCCCGGGTGGTGGTGCGCGGAGGAGAAGGACAAGCTCATGGCCGACCTCGCGCGCGAGACCGACCCCAAGAAGCGGCGCGCGATCATCGAGCGCCTGCAGGCGATCTTCTACGAGGACGTGGGGCGCATCAAGCTCGGCGACTACTACCCGCTGCAGGCGATGCGCAAGGACCTGCGCGGCTTCAGGCCCGGCCCCTACCTCTACTTCTGGAACACCTGGCTCGCGAAGTAAGCCGTCACGCGGGGCGGAGGACGCGACCGGGCAGCGCGCCGGTGTGCTCACCGTCGGCGATGACCACGCGCCCGTTGACCAGGACGTCGCCGATGCCGGCGGCGTACCGGTGCGGGTCCTCGTAGGTCGCGCGGTCGGCCACCGTCGTGGCGTCGAACACCACCACGTCGGCCTTGGCCCCCGGCGCCAGCACCCCGCGGTCACGCAGCGCGAGCCGCTTCGCGGGGAGCCCGGTCATCTTCCACACCGCGGTCTCGAGCGACAGCACGCGCTCGTCCCGCGCGTAACGGCCGAGCACGCGTGGGAACGTTCCGTAGCTCCGCGGATGCGGCTTGCCGGTGGCGAGCGGCCCCTCGGCGGCCAGTGACGAGCCGTCGGAGCCGATCATGACGTGCGGGTGGGCGAGCGCCCGGCGCAGGTCCGCCTCGTCGAGCTGGAACAGGATCATGTAGCCCTTGCCCTGCTCGGCCACGATCAGCTCGATGGCCGCGTCGAGCGGATCCTCGCCCCGCGCGGCCGCGATCTCCGCGATGCGCCGGCCCTGCGCGTCCGGCCGCGACGGCGAGTAGGCGACCATGATGTCGGCCCAGTCGAGCCCGCGTAGCAGGGTCTCGCCGCCCCCGGTCAGCTCGGCGCGGATGCGGTCGCGGACCGCGGGATCGGCGAGGCGCTTCAGCATCGCGTCGATGCCGCCCTCGAGCACCCAGTCGGGCAAGAGCGTGCGCAGTGTGGTGCTGGAGGCGGTGTACGGATAGACGTCGCCCATCACGTCCTGGCCCTGGGCGCGCGCGGCGTCGATCAACGCGAGCGCGTCCGAGACCTTCCCCCAGTTCGGCCGCCCCGCCGCCTTGACGTGGCTCACCTGGGTGGGCAGCCCGCCCTCGCGCCCCACCCGGATCGCCTCGGCCACCGCGTCGAGCAGCGTCGCGCCCTCGCCGCGGATGTGGCTCGCGTAGAAGCCGCGGCCGCCGCCCGCGCGCCGCGCGATGCCGATGATCTCCTCGGTGGCCGCGTAGGAGCCGGGCGCGTAGATGAGGCCGGTGGCGAGCCCGTAGGCGCCGTCGGCCATCGCCTCGTCCATCATCCGCTCCATGTGGGCCTGCTCGCGCGCGGTGGGCGGCCGGCGCGCGAAGCCCATCGCGGCGAGCCGGAGCGTGCCGTGGCCGATGAGCTGCGCCACGTTCAGGGCCACTCCGTCGCCCTCGTAGCGCGCCAGGTAGTCGCCCACCGAGCTCCACGAGAAGTCCATCCCGGGCGGCACGTAGAGAGCGAAGCCCTGCATCTCGCTCCGGTACTCG
>DATFUK010000256.1:0-4536 GCA_035260865.1 Candidatus Methylomirabilota bacterium
CATCGAGGTTCCCGCCGAAGGCGGGCCGCGGGTGCTCTACCACCGGACGGTCTACGACTTCGAGAGTCTCCGGGCCACCCTGGAGTCGGTGGGCTTCCGGAACGTGCGGCGGTGGGACTGGCGGCGCACCGAGCACGCCGGCCACGACGATTTCTCCCAGGCCTACGTCCCCCACATGGACAAGGAGCACGGATTGCTGATCAGCCTGAACGTGGAGGCGGACAAATGACGGTCTCCCTCATCATCCCGACGCTCAACGAGGCGGGCTCCATCGAGGCGGTGCTCCGGGAGATCCCGCGCGATGTCGTCGACGAGGTCCTCATCGTCGACGGGGCCTCCACCGACGGCACCGCGGAGATCGTGCGGCGCCTGGGTGACCGCGTCATCCAGCAGGAGGGACGCGGCTACGGCGCGGCCATCGTCACCGGCTTCAAGCACGTCAGCGGCGACATCATCGTGCTCGCCGACGCCGACGGCTCCTACAACCTCGACGACATCCGCCACCTCGTGCAGCGCGTGCAGGACGGCGCGGATCTCGCCCTGGGCTCGCGCTACCTGCCCGAGTCGGGCAGCGAGGACGACACCCTCATCCGCTACATCGGGAACAAGGTGTTCACCTGGACCCTCTGGAAGCTCTACGGCGTCGAGCTCACCGACGCCCTGTTCTTCTACATGGCGATACGCCGCGACGTCGTCCGGTCGATCACCGTCACCGCGCCGGGCTTCGAGTACATCGTCGAGTTCCTCATCAAGGCCCAGCGCAGCGGCTTCAAGTTCGCCGAGATCCCATCCCTGGAGAAGTCGCGCACCGCGGGCAAGTCGAAGGTCAACGCGTTCCGGGACGGGCTGCGCATGCTGTGGATCATGATCCGCGCGCGGCTCCGGGGTGGGAGCTTCTGAGGGCATGACGCCGGCTCCGTCGGTCGAGGAGCGCCAGGGGCACGAGATCGCCCACTACCGCGGGGTCGCGGCCCAGGACACCGAGGCCATCCTGGGCTGGCAGTCGCCCGCGGGCCGCGCGCGTGCCGACCGGCGCGGCCGGCTCTTCCTGGGGCGCGGCCGCATCGGTCCCGGCACCCGCGTGCTGGAGCTGGGCTGCGGCACCGGCGAGTTCACCCGGCGCGTCGCTCCCGCGGGCGCCCGCCTGGTGGCGCTGGACCTCTCGGGCGACCTGCTCGCCAAGGCGCGCGCCAAGGTCGGCGGGGCCGCGCGCTTCGTGCGGGCCAACGCCCACCTCCTGCCGTTCGCCGACGCGTCGTTCGACGCGGTGTACGGGTGCTCCATCCTCCACCACCTGGACGTGGAGGTCGCGCTGCGCGAGGTGCGGCGGATCCTGCGCCCCGGCGGCCGGCTCGTCTTCTCGGAGCCCAACCTCGTCAACCCGCAGGTGTTCCTGATCTTCAACGTCGCTCGCCTCCGGCTTCACTACGGGGGCTCGCCCGACGAGATGGCGTTCACCCGGGGCGCGATCCGCCGGGTGCTGCGCGCGATCGGCTTCAGCCGGTTCGGGGTGAGCCACTTCGACTTCGTGCATCCCGGCATCCCGGCCGCGCTCCTGCCGGTGCTCGAGCCGGCGCTCGAGCGCCTGGAGCGCGTGCCGGGCGTGCGCGCCCTCTCCGGCTCAATGCTCATCCATGCGGAGCGCTGACCGCCCGGGCGACGCGTCCGCCCGCGCCGCGAGCCCGGAGACGGCGGGCGGGCCGCCGAGGCCCCCGGACGCGTTCTACCCCCGGCCGTTCGACCTGAGCGGCCTCCGCCGCGACGCGGTCAACCTCCGCGACGTCGGCGAGGGGGTGCAGGTCGTGGTGGTGCCGGGCCCGGAGCGGCTGCACGTGTTCCGCGACATCTGCCCGCACATGGGCGGCCCGCTCGGGGAGGCCACCGTGTGCAAGGACGCCACCCTCGAGTGCCCGTGGCACGGCTACCGCTTCAGCCTGGACACCGGCCGCCTCGTCGAGAACCCGAACGAGCGCATCATGGCCGAGCTGCGCCGCCGCGCCCCCGCCTGCTTCCGGCCCGAGAACACGCCCAGGTACGCGCTCGCCCCGCTCGCCTACCAGGTGGTCGGCGACCGGGTCTACGTGCAGCGCCGGCGGAGCGAGGCGTGAGGCACCGCTTCACGGTCGAGTACGAGATCGACTGCCCGGTGGCGATCGCGGTCGCGGTCTACCTGGACGCCGAGCACTACGTCTTCCTCCACAAGAAGTATTCCGACACCTACGAGGTGCTCGCCTACGAGCCGGCCACCCGCAAGATCCTCATCCGGGAGTCGTGGGAGCTCTTCGGGCTTCGCATCGGCCAGACCTGCATGACCGAGTACGTCCCGCCCGCCGAGTTCCTGAACTACGACATCGAGCCGTATCCCCGGTGGCTGCCGAGCGTCCACCACGTCCTCAAGGCGCGGACGCGGCTGGTCTACACCGAGATCCCCGAGCGGAACTCGACGTGGAGCATGCTCGAGATCGCGCTCGACCTGCCCTTCTGGCTCTGGCCGTTCCGCGGGTGGATCGAGAAGGCGATGACGCGCCTGAAGATCGAGAAGGACGAGCAGGACATCGACATGATCCGCCGGCGCGCCGCGCGCTTCGGGCGCGAGAACAACTCGATCTACCTCGCCGACCACCAGTTTATCCTCCACAAGGACGACTACCTCCGGCACTTCGGACCCGGCTCGAAGCCGCTCACCCGCCCCGCGTGATCGCCGCCGCGGTCGTCGCGGCGGTCTTCGTCCTCTACGTCGCGACCTACGCCTCGATCCCGGCGGGCGACGGCTACTGGGTCCTGAACAACATCGAGCGCGGCGACCGCGTGCTGCTCTTCAATCCCCCCTCGCTGCTGACCCAGCTCGGCTTCTTCGGATTGAGGCGGCTCGCCGACCGTCTCGGGCTCCCGGTCGAGACCCTCACGATCATCCAGACCGTGAACGCGCTCGCGGCCGGGATCGGCGCGGCCGTGCTCTACGGGCTCGTCCGGGCCCTCGGCGGCTCTCGTCTTCTCGGGGTGCTGAGCGCCGCCCTCCTCGCGGTCTCGTTCGGCTACTGGTACTTCGCCGACGGGGAGATGCAGCTCCTCTCCCTCGTCGTCCTCCTCGTGATCTTCTGGCTGATCGCGCGGGCCCGCGCGCGCGGCGACTGGACCTGGCGCCTCGTCGCCGGGGTCGCGTTGCTCAACTCGCTCGCGGTGCTGCTCCGGCAGGAGAACGTGCTCTTCGGGCTCGCCGCGGTGACCCTGCTCACGGTCGGCCGCCGGTGGCGGCCCGCGGTGAGGGACGCGCTGGTGTACGGGGCGGTCGGATCGATCGGGACGTGGACGGCGGCGGTGGTGGTCGGACTGCTCGGGGCTCCCGAGGTCAAGACGGTCGCCGACGCGGTGCGGTGGTACCTCTGGATCTTCCGGGTGCACGTGGGCGCCACCCAGGACTTCCAGGGCTTCGAGCACGCCACCACGTTCGACGTGCCGCGGGTGGTCAAGGGCCAGATGACCGCGCTCATCGCGGGAACCCAGCCGTTCGTCGATTCGATGCGCGACCGCGCGCTGCGGGGCCGTCCCTACGTCCTCGGCCTCATCGCGCTCACGGTGGCCGCCTACGCGGCGATGGCGGTCCTCGCGCTCGAGCTGCGGCGCCTGCGCCGCCTCGTCGAGACCCGGCTCCTCGCGGCGGCGGTCGCGTGCGCGGTCTGGATCCTGGCCTACAAGCTCTTCGTCCACGCGTGGCTCTGGCCGACCGTGACCAAGTACCAGGTCGTCACCGTCCCGCCCCTCGTCATCCTGTTCGTGCTCGGGGTGATCGCGGCCCAGAAGTCCGCGGACCGCGCGCGGGCCCGCCGGCTCACCGGGCTCGTCGCGGCCCTGGTCGCGGTCGTCTTCGTGGTGGATCTCGGCGGCGGGATCCTCCCCTGGCGCCACTACGGTCAGATGAAGGCCACCCTCGAGGCGCGCCGCGCCAGCGCGTTCCGCGCCGACGATCTCTTCATCTCGTCCGAGTCCGGCATCGATCCGATCTTCGCGCGCCTCTACCGGGGAGGGGGCGCACAGCACGTCGGGGTCAAGGACGTCTTCATCCAGATGCCGCCCCGGGAGGCGTTCGCGTCGATCCGCGCGGCCATCGACCGCCAGCTCGCGCTCGGGCGCCGCGTCTTCGTCTACAACTTCGTGCCCGGGCCGTATTCGCTCGTCGGCATCAACCAGGGGCCGCGGCGGACGGGCCCGCCCCTCACCGCGCGCGACTTCGAGATCTACCTCGGCGAGCTGCAGACCGCCTACGCCCTGCGCCCGGTGTTCAGCTACTGGGAGGAGAGCAAGGCACCCCTCTACCTCTTCGGCGAACGGCTCGAGCCGTTCTTCGAGGTCGGCGCCCGGTCGTGAGCCTCCGCGGACGCGTCGTGGAAGGCCTCCACTCCGCCTACGGCCTCGCCAACCGGCTCGGGGTCCTGCACAGCGCGGTGCTCGACGACCTGTTCGTCCGGGCCTACTTCGCCTACAAGCGGCTGGGCGATCCGTTCGCGGTGCTCGCGCGCCGGCGGCCCGACCTGTTCC
>DATFUK010000257.1:0-3453 GCA_035260865.1 Candidatus Methylomirabilota bacterium
AGCTATTCGGACGAACAGGGCAAGGCGGTCCTGGGTTTTGCGCGCAAGACCAAATACGGGTGGACGCTGGTGGTCCAGCAGGACACCGAGGAGGCTTACGCGCCCATCGCGGAAGCTAACCGCAAGGCGCTCCTTCTGCTGGCGCTGACCTTGGGCTTCGTGGGGGTCGTCTCCTTCTTCCTCGCCCAGGGCCTCACGCGGCCGATCCGGAGCCTGACCCGGACCGCGGATGAGATCAGCCGGGGAAACCTCAAGGTCATGATCGGGGAGGTCAGCCGGTCTGATGAGATCGGCGCCCTGGCCCGCGCCATCGACCGGATGGGTGCGAGCATCAAAGCGGCGCTGGGCCGCCTCGCCCCGGGTCGCGCCGAAACGGGGAACGCCGGGACCGGTGGGTGGCGGCACCCTGGCGCCCGGACGACCGGTAGCCAACGCTCCGGCAGTTGACGGACACGTCAAGTGCCCCACAAGCCGGCGGATTCCCTCAGGGCACCCTTACCCGGCCAGCGTGACGATCCGGTTCTGCTCTCGCACGATCAGCTGATCGACGAGCTGCGAGGCCTGTGTGCCTCGAAGCACTCCGGTACCATGTTCATCATCACGGCGGAGAACCACGCCGCCCAGTTCGTCCTGCGCGAGGGGACCATTGCCGGGCTCACCTACCGTCTCCTGCGGGGGGTCGCCGCTCTGCCCTCGATGACCGCCTTTCGGGCTGGCCGGTACCGCTTCCAGACCGAGACCGTCGATCACACGGACCCGGAGCTCCCGGCGACAGCGGAGCTGCTGGCCCTCCTCGTCGCCGAGCGCACTGAGGCGGTCCAGCCTCAGGCCAAACCCGCGACCGACCCACCCCAAGCTCCCGCGGCGCTTCGGCTGCTGATCGAGCACGAGCTCGCCGAATTCCTCGGACCCATAGCCGCCTTGATCTGCCAGGAGCACCTGACCCGCGCCGGCGGCCTGGACTCGCCGAGCGACCTCGTCCGGCTGGTCGAGACCCTGGCCGACGAGATCGAGGATCCCGCCAAGGCAGCCGCCTTCAAGCACCAGGTCCTCTCGAAAGCCCAGCGCGCCGGGTGAACGCCGGCGCCCTCCCCTAGTCTCGAAGCTTGAAGCGCTGGTGCCAGGTGGACTCGGCGCCGGTGCCCACCGTGGCCACGCGGATATCGAGCAGGTACGGCTCACCGGCGGCGATGGCGTCGGCGCCCCGCCGCAGGGCCGCCTCGACCGCCTGGGGCTCGCGCACGGTCATGCCCTCGATGCCCTGGGCCTTTGCGAGCATCACGAAGTCGATCTCCGGGTCGCCGAGGTAGACCTCCGGGTACTTCTTCTGCTTGGCCATCTCCCCGCCGAAGGTGTGGAAGTTGGTCCGCACCGTCTGGTAGTTGAGGTTGTTCCAGACGATGGTCAGGATGGGCAGGCCGTAGCGCGCCATGGTCCAGAAGCCCGAAGCGCTGTACATCACGGCGCCGTCGCCGATGCTGCACACGACCGGGCGATCCGGAGCCCCCAGCTGCGCCCCCACCGCCGCTCCGATGCCATGCCCAAGCGAGGCGCCGAAGCTCCGGACGAGGCGCCACTGGCGCTTGTCGAAGCCGAAGGGCATGAGGTGGTCCGCGTTGCGGAAGCTCTCGGAAACCACGAGCGTGCCCTCGGGCAGCGTCGTGCCCGCCACGTGCGCGAGGTAGTTCGGGTGAATCGGCCGATCGGCTGCGTGCGCCACTGCTTCGTCGTGAAGCTGCCGTACCCGTTGCTGACCGCGTGACCGCAGCGCGGCCGCGCGGCGCTCGAGATGCGGCAGCCGGGCGTCGTCCTCCTTCCAGGAGGCGTTGAGCGCGGTCAGCGTCTGCCGCACGTTGCCCCAGACCGCCATGTCGAGCGGGAAGGTGTTGCCGAGCAGCCCGGGGTCGTGGCCGATCCCGATGATGGTGCCCGCGTCACGGAAGCGGAGGTCGGTGGCATTGCCGCGGGTGTTCTGCCGGTACCCGATGCAGCACACGACGTCGTAGCTCTCCTCCGAGAGACCCTCGACACCGCCGACGTAGTTCGGGTGGTGCACCGGGAAGCTCGCGTAGTCGAAGATGCCGGTGGCCACGGGCAGCGCCAGGCGCTCGGCCAGGGCGAGGATCTCTTCCTCCGCGCCCGCCGCGCCGATGTCCGGCCCGCAGACGAGCAGCGGCTTCTCGGCGTTGAGCAGCGCGTCCCAGATCGCGTGGATGACGCTGCCGTCCGGCACCAGGCCCATGTGCGGAGGGTCTCCGGCCTGGATGACGCCCTCCACGTTGGTCGCCTCCAGCGCCGAGCTGGCGTAGGCCACGTAGACGGGACCGGTCGGGAACGTGGTGGCGTCCTTGAACGCGCGCCGGGTCACGGTCGGGATTCCGCCGGCCTCCCACACTTCCCAGCGCCGCTTCGTGATGTCCTCCACCGCGCCCATCTGGGAGAATCCGCCGCTCGCCACCAGGGCGCCGTGGTCGCCGTATGACCCGACGTCGCGCATGGCCGCGGTGACCACCATCGGCGTCCCGTCGAAGTAGGCGTTCTGGAGCTGCCCCGAGCCCTGCCGCGTCCCCGCGGCCAGGTGCACGTTGACGAAGGCCGGCTTGCGGGCCGCCTTCGCGTACCCGTCCGCCGCGGAGAGCACGAGCGACTCCGCGAGGAGCAGGATCGGCTGGACGCCCGGAACGGTCAGCAGGGCATTGAAGAATCCGGCCTCCGCGCTCCCCGTATTGGTGAACGCGTAGCGCACGCCCTGCGCCACCAGCTGATGCACCAGGAGCTCTCCGCCCGTGCCGAATACGCGCTGCTTCTCCATGCCGTGCTCCTCGTGTCGTGCATGTGGGTGGTGAGTGGCTACTTCCGTCCAGGCAGGGATTCTACCGGATCAGCGGGCGCGCAGGAGGGCGAGATCAGGACAAGTAAGAGGGAAGTTGGAGCGGGCAGCGGGACACTACCGCGCTCCAACTCGTTGTTTTAATGGCGGGCTCGACGGGACTTGAACCCGCGACCTCTGGATTGCCAGTCCCCTCGAGCCCGCCCCCTTTCGGGTCGTATCCCCCACCATCTCTGGAAATGTCATGGGATAGCCGCGCTCCCCAGGACCCGAGAGCATCCCCGAGGGGCATGAACGGGAATCACCCGAAGCGAGTACTGAGCGAGTCCAGGCGGGCTACATGGCTGGGCTTGAGACTTGGCCTGCGGTTTCCACGCTCGGCACGGTCACCAAGATTCTCAAGAACAACGCTCAAGCTCCCACGGGTCGGTTGAGCGGACTTGAAAAGCTGCAGTCGCTCGGGCCGCGTCTCCAGCCCGTCCAGGTAGCACATGGTCACCGGACGGCGAGTCCAGTAGCCGTAGTTCTCCCCACTGTTCATGCGGGTCTCTGGAGCGCTCTCTTCAATTGACGATCTACGCCGATCGCGGCTCATGCGATGACCTCCAAGCCCGTCGCCCTCT
>DATFUK010000258.1:0-2263 GCA_035260865.1 Candidatus Methylomirabilota bacterium
GTCACGGAGCGCGCGCCGGTGGGCGATCCAGAAGCCCACCAGGATCGCGGTGGCCATGAGGATGCCGTACCATCGGATCTCGAGCGGGCCGAGCCTTAACGCGATGGCGCCGGGCGAGGCAAACACGTCAGCACGATAGCACGGCGCCGCCCGGCCGGACCGTCAGGGCTGACGGTAGTCGAGCCCCGCGGCGGCGAACTTGCCCTTGAAGGCGGGACGGCTCAGGAACGCGATGAAGGCCCGCGCGGCCTCCGGCGCGGCGCTGCGCGCGGCCAGGCCCGCCGAGTAGACGGTGACCTTCTGGAGATCGGGCGGCAGCGGGCCCACCAGCGTCACGCCCTTCACCGGCACGATCTCGCTGATCTGGTGCACCACCACCTCGGCCTCGCCGGACGCGACCTTCTCGGCCGGATAGCCACCCGGCACGAGCTGGCTCTTGCCCCGCACCGCCTCCGCGATGCCGAGCCGGTCCAGCACGCTCGCGAAGTGGATGCCGCTGGTGGCGCCCTGCTTGGGATCCACGTACACGATCGACTTCGCGGCGAGCAGGGTCTGCTTGAACGCCTCCGACGTGGCGATGTCGGGCCGGGGCGCGCCCTCGCGCACGCCGAGCCCCATGCCGGTCCGCGCGAGGTCGGCGCGACTGCCCGGAACCACCGCGCCCTGCTTCGCCACCTCGTCGATGGCCACGTCGGTCATGATGACCACGTCCACCGGCTCGGCACCCGCCAGCTTGCCGCGCGTGACGCCGACGGTGCCGAAGGAAAGCGTCACGGAGTTTCCCGTTTCCTGCTGGAAAGCCTGCGCGAGCTCGGTGACGATGGCCCGCACCGCGCCCGCGCTGAAGACGTGGAGCTCGGTGGCCGTGGCGTCGCCGACACCTGCACCCGTGATGCCCGCCCAGAACGCCAACCCGATCACCGCCCGTCTCAGGGTCGTCATGTCTTCTCCTTTTCGGAGGCCGGGACCAGGCCCGCCTCCGGATTCAGATCGTAGAGCTGCCGCCGCACGCCGCGCCCGAACGCCGCGGCCGGCCCGCTCCAGAGCGCGGGGTCGACCGGTCGGCCGTGGGCCCGCACCCAGTCGGCGAGCGGGCGCCCGGCCGCCTCGGCGCCCATGAAGCGGCTCGCGATCGAGAGGTCCCCCAGCATGACGAAGCGCACCTGCCGCTCCGCGACGAGCCGGGCCAGGCGCTCCGTCGTCAGGATGGGATCGAGGCCGTGGAAGCCGCCCATCGCCATGACCGGCTCACCCGTCGCGATGATAACCGGGGAGGCGAGCTGCGCGCTCGGGGTCGCCAGCAGGAAGCGCTCGCCATGGTGGTTCACCCGGAGGAAGGCGATCAGGGCCTGGCGGTCCTCCGCCTCCGCAAGGCGCCAGCGCGGCTCGACGCCGAGCGAGCGCCCGGCGAGCCGCCCGATGTCCGCCGACGGGATCACCGCGATCCCGCGCACCAGCACGCTGCTGAGCGCCCACGCCGCCGGCATCACCAGCAGCGCGCCGAGCCCGACGCCCACCGCGAGGCGCTCCGGAATACCGACTCCCGGTCGCTCGCCGCGGCGGAGCAAGCGCACCAGGAGCACGCCGGCCGCGAGCACCACCGCGAGAAGAACCCCGATCGGCATGCGGCGCTGCCACGCGTCGGAGACCGTGGGCAGCCCGGCGGTATGCACGTAGACCTGCCACATCGCGGTGACGACGAGAGCACCCGCGAGCGCCACGGCGGCCGCGCGGCCGTCGCGGTAGCGCTGCCACAGGTCGATCACGCCGATCGCGGCCAGCGCCGCCAGCGGGGGCCCGAGCGTGGAGAGGTAGTAGAAGTGGAAGATCCCGCCCGCCGCGCTGTAGACGACCGCGTAGGTGAGCGTCCAGCCGATCCAGAGGAGCAGGCCGAGCTGCGCGGGCCGAAGCGGCGGCCGCGCGCGCCCCCGCCCGAGCCCGAGCGCGCCCACCAGGGCCAGCGGCAGCAGCCACTCCGCCTGCGCCGCGAGCAGGCCGTCGCCCAGGCGCAGCGGGCCCACCGGCGCGCGCACGAAGAGCCGCGCGTACCCTTCGACCGGGCCCGCGGCCGGGGGCGCGCCCATCCGCCGCCGCGCCGCCGTCTCATCCGCGCTCGCCGTCCGTCCGGTCTGCCAGAGCCGCACGAACCGACCGACGCCGTTGTGGCCGACCGCGAGGTCGATCATGGAGTTCTGCGGGCTGCTGCCCACGAACGGGCGCCGGGCGGCGGGCGTGAGATCGTAGGCGATCATCCACGGCAGCG
>DATFUK010000259.1:0-35413 GCA_035260865.1 Candidatus Methylomirabilota bacterium
GAGGCGGCGGCGGATCTGGCCCGCTTCGACGTGGTCGTGCTCGATCCGCACGCCCACCCGCCGCTTCCCCTCGTCAAGCGGCACGGCTCGCTGCTGCTGACTTACGTGAGCCTGGGCGAGGTGAACACGAGCCATCCCGAGTTCGCCGCCGTCGCGAACGAGCCGTGGGTGCTCTCCGCCAACCCGCGCTGGCCCGATGCGCGCCGCCTCGACGTGCGCGCCCCGGCCTACGAGCGGTGGCTGCTCGACCGGGTGGTGCCGGCCGCGCTGGCCGGTCCGGTGAACGGTCTCTTCCTCGACACCGTGGACACCGCGCTCGATCTCGAGCAGACCGATCCACGGCGGTTCGCCGGCGCGGCTCACGCGCTCGAGCGCGTGCTCATGGAGCTCCGGCGCCGTCACCCGCGGGCGCTCCTGATGATCAACGGCGGCCTCCCCCTCGCGGAGCGGCTGCCGACGGTGCTGGACGCGGTCGCCCTCGAGTCCATCTGGACGGACTACGACTTCAAGGCCAAGGCCTATCGCGTGCGGCCGGCCGACGAGGCGGAGTCCCGGGCGCTCCTCCTCGCCCGGGTGGTCGCGCTGGGCCTGCCCGTGTTCACCATCGAGTACGCCGCGGCCGACCGCGGCGCGCCCTGGCCGGCCGAGCTGATCCGTCGCGCCCGCGCCCGCGGATTCGTCCCGTACGTCTCGACGATCGGCCTCGACCAGGTCTCGACCCACACTCTGGCGCGGTGACCGCCGTGACCCGACAGCTCTCGCGCCGCGCCCTCCTCGGGGGCTCGGCCGCCGCGGCGGGGGCGCTCGCGCTGGGGGCGGCCGGCCCTCGAGCCCTCGCGGCGCCGGCCGCGCCCGCGGCCGCCCCGGGGGAGCTGTCGCGCTACGTGCTGGCTCTGTACAAGTCCAGCGAGTTCGCCAACGCGGTGGACGGCCGTCGTCCCAAGACCGCCACCCTCAACGAAATTCACAGCTGGGCCCAAATGCCGCTCAACTGGCTCGGCCTCATGGTCGAGTATCACGACATTGACCGGGGGCTGCCGGACGAGCGGACGATGTCGCGCTACCGCGGCGTCGTCACGTGGTTCCAGACCGAGGACATGGCCGCGCCGCTCGATTACCTGCACTGGCTGGGCGCGCAGATCCGGGCCGGTCGCCGGGTGGTGATCCTCGAGTACCTGGGCGCGCTGCGCGATCCCCGGACCCTGCGGACCGTCGACCTGGCCGCGGCCAACGAGGCGCTGGCGCCGAGCGGGCTCGAGTTCCTGGGCAACTGGACGGGCAACCAGAAGGTGATCGAGCTCCGCCGCAAGGATCCGAAGATGATGGAGTTCGAGCGGTCGTTCCCGCCCGGCCTGCCCGCCTACCAGCAGGTCCGCGCGCGCCGGGCGGACTCCCGCACGCATCTCGTGCTGGCCCGGCGCGACCTGCCGGACTCCGAGAGCCAGGTGGTGGTGACCGGTCCGTGGGGCGGCTTCGCGGCGGCCGGGTACGTGCGCTTCCAGTTCCCGGGGGAATCGGGCGCGCAGTGGTGGCTCGATCCCTTCGCGTTCTTCCGGGAAGCGCTCGGGGTCGGGGACTGGCCGCGGCCGGACACCACCACCCAGGGCGGGCGGCGGATCTGCTATTCGCACATCGACGGTGACGGGCTGCGCAACCGCTCGGAGGTCCGCGCGGGCGCGTCGAGCGGCCAGGTCCTGCTCGAGGAGATCCTCGCGCGCTACGGGCTGCCCACCAGCGTGTCGGTCGTGGTGGCGGAGGTGGAGCCGACGCTGCTCGGGTCGCCCGAGTTCCAGGAGCTGGCCCGCGCGATCTTCCGGCTGCCGAACGTCGAGGCGGGCAGCCACTCCTATACCCATCCGCTGGACTGGGAGAAGCGGACGCGAAGCTTCACGCTCGCCTCGATCCCGTACTCGGTGGAGATGGAGACCGCGGGCTCCATCCGGTACATCGAGGAGCGGCTCCTGCCGCCCGGGAAGCGGGTGCGGCTCTTCCAGTGGTCGGGGTCCACCCGGGTGAGCGAGGAGGCGATCGCGGTCCTCGCGCGGCTCGCGGTGCCCAACATCAACGGCGGCGACACCATGCGCGACCGCGAGTGGCCGAGCTACACCCGGGTCGCTCCGCTGATGCGGCAGGTGGGCCGGCAGTGGCAGACCTACACCTCCGCCTCCAACGAGAACCTCTACACCAACCTCTGGAGCGGGCCGTTCTACGGCTACCGCCACGTGGTGGAGACGTTCGAGAACACCGAGAAGCCGCGGCGCGTGGCGCCGGTCAACGTCTACTACCACTTCTACTCGGCCGAGCGCGTGGCCTCGCTCACCTCGCTGCGCCACGTGCACGACTGGGTCGCGCGGCAGCCGCTCGCGCGCCTCTTCACCAGCGAGTACCTCGCGATCGTGGCGGGCTTCCGGACCGCGCGCATCGCCCGCGCCGAGCCGGGCTGGCGCGTCTGGGACCACGGCGCGCTGCGCACCGTGCGCTTCGACGACACGCGCGCCGGGGTGGACCTGGCGCGCTCACGGGGAGTCCTCGGCTTCGTCCATCACCAGGGCGCGCTCTACGTGCACCTGGCGGGGCCCGAGCCCGCGCTGATCGTGCTCGGCGACCATGCGCCCCAGACCCCCTACCTCGTGCAGGCGAGCCATCGCGTCACCGCCTGGGCCCGCGAGGCCGCGCGCGTCGCGGTGTCGCTCTCGGGGATGGGCCCGAAGCTGGTCGAGCTGGCCGGACTGCCCGCGGGTCGCGAGATCGCGGTGGAGATCCGCGACGGCGCCGGATCGCGACGCGAGCGGCCGCGGACCGGACCGGACGGACACCTCACGATCCGCGCCGGCGAGGCCGCGGAGGTGGAGGTGCGACTCGGGTGAAGATCGAGCGCTGGAAGCTTGGGCTCGGGGTGCTGCTCACCCTCGCGCTCCTCGTGCTGTCGATGCCGTGGGGCGGCGACCTGGGCTGGGCGTACCTGGCCGACCGGCAGTACACGCTGGCCCGGGACATGTTCACCGACGCGCTGCGCGGCGACACCACCGACGCGCATCTCTGGGTCGGGCTGGCCACCGCCTACGAGGCGCTCGGCGAGCCCGACCGGCAGATCGCGACGCTCGAGGACGCGGCGCGCAGCCTGCCGCGTCGCCGCGATCTCCTGCTGAGGCTGGCCGACGCGTATCAGGCCAACAAGGACCCCGCCGCGGCGGCCGCGGTGCTCGAGCGCCTGACCGTGACGCCGGGACCGGACGACGTCCCGCTGCTCGAGCGCCTGCTCACCGCGTACCTGTGGAAGGGCGACTACGAGCGCGAGGTCGCGGTGCTCCGCAAGCTGGTGGCGCTCAGCCCGACCGACTCCGGGATCGTCGGCGAGCTGGTTACCGCGGCGCGAAGCCTCAACCGGCAGCAGGAGGCCGCGACGGTGCTGGAAGCGTTCGTGCGGCGGCGCCCCGACGATCCCGAGCGCCGGCGGTGGCTCGCCCAGACCTACGACTCGCTCGGGGAGGGGGATCGCGCGATCGAG
The DNA here is from genome assembly GCA_035260865.1 of Candidatus Methylomirabilota bacterium. GTDB lineage: Bacteria > Methylomirabilota > Methylomirabilia > Rokubacteriales > CSP1-6 > CAMLFJ01. The sequence continues at coordinate 3,509 of DATFUK010000259.1, forward strand.
CACTGGAAGGTGCTGGCGCGGATCGCGCCGGGCGACGCCGAGGCCCGCGACCGCCTCCTCCCGGCTCCGGGCGGCGCGCCGCGGGTGGAGGAGATCGCGCTGCTCGAGCGCCAGCGCGCGGCCGATCCTCGCGACGAGGCCTCGCGCCGCCGGCTGGTGGAGCTCTACCGCGGCGCCGGTGACGGGCCCCGCGCGGTCGGCGCGCAGCGGGAGCTGGCCGGGCTCCGTCCCCGCGACCACGACACGCTGGCGCTGCTCGGCCGGCTGCTCGTCGAGCAAGACCGCGGCCCCGAGGCGATCGCCGCGTACGAGCGGGCGGTGGAGATCGCGCCGGACCGGCTCGACAGCGCGCTGGCCCTCGCCCAGCTCTACGAGTGGGGGAACGACCCGCGCCGCGCGCTGGCCCTGCTCGAGCGCGTGGCGAAGGCGCGCCCCGCGGATCGCGCGCTGCAGGAACGGGTGGCCACGCTCGCCCAGGGCACCGAGGATGGCGGGTCCGCGCTCGCGGCCCTGGACCGGCTCGCCGCGCTCTCCCCGCCGGACGCCCGTTACGCCCAGCAGGCGGTGGACGCGCTGGCCGCCGCGAATCGTCTTCCCGAGGCGATCGCGCGGCAGCGGCGAATCGTCGAGCAGAATCCGGGCGCGCCCGGCCCCGCGCTCCGGCTCGCCCAGCTCCACGAGTGGAACAACCAGGAGCGCGAGGCCATCTCCGTCTACGAGGGGCTCGATCGCGCGAGCGCGTTGCCGGACGCCTCGCTCCGGCGGCTCGCCGAGCTGTATCGCTTCCAGGATCGTCCCGCGGACTTCCTGCGGGTGGCCGAGCGCCTGCTCGCCCGGCGTCCGGACGACTGGGCCCTGCGCGACGCGGCCGCTCAGGCCGCCGAGGGGCTCGGCCGATTCCCGGATTCGGCGCGCCTGATGCAGCCGATGGTGGAGCGGCGGCCTCTCGAGGAGGGCCAGGTGCTCCGGTACCTGAGCCTCACCGCGCAGGCCGGCCGCCTGGACGACGGGCTCCGCGTGCACCGCCGCTTCGCGGCCTCGGCGAGCCCCGCCTACCGGGCGAAGGCGGGCCGCATCCTGATGGATCTCGGCAAGTACCCGGACGCGGTCGCGGAGTACGAGGCGGTCCTCGCGGCGGCCCCGGGCGACGGCGACGACGCGGTGGCCGCGCGGCTGGCGCTGGCCCAGCTCTACGACTGGACGGGGGCGGGCGAGCCCGCGCTCCGGCAGTGGGAGAGCCTCATGCGCGCGCGCCCGCGGGATCCGCGGGTGCTGCGCGAGGTCGGCCGGCGCAGCCTCGCGCTGTCGCGCAACGAGGTGGCCCTGCGCGCCTATCGCTCGCTGCTCGACGTGCAGCCCGACGACGCGGAGGCGCTCAAGCGGGCCGGGCAGCTCATGGCGTGGAGCCACGACGCGCGCGGGGCCCGGACCGCGCTCGAGCGCTTCAATCGCGTGAAGGGCGGCGACTACGAGGTGCACTACCTCCTGGGCGAGCTCTACGCGGCCGACCGGGATGAGGAGCGCGCGCGCCTCGAGTACGAGCGGGCCCTCCGGCTCCTGCCCGCCCGCCCCCGCTGACCTGGGGCGCCGCGCCCTCCTCCCTTGAACGCGGCGGACGCCGCCGCCATACTCCTTCGGTGACCCCGCTTCGCCTCGCGTGTGCCGTCTGGCTCCTGTGCCTGACCCTGGGTGCCCCGATCACCGTCGCGCGCGCCCAGGCGCCGCCCGAGGCCCCCGCCCCGTTCGAGGCCGAGATGATGCGGGCGCGCATCCTGGCGCGCCTGGGCATGATCGAGGAAGCGCTCGCGGCGTATCGCGCGCTGCTCGAGCGCCACGGGGAGGATCGCGCCCTGCGCGAGGACTACGCGGAGCTCCTCGTGGACGCCGGGCAGCTCGACCAGGCCGGTCCGGTGGTGGATCGCTACCTGGCCGACGATCCCGCCTCCGCGCGGCTGCGCCGGTTGAAGGCCCGGCTCGACCTGGCCCGGGGCGCGCCCGCCGAGGCGGGCCGTCGCCTCGACGCGCTGGCGCGCGAGCAGCCGCGCGACGCCGGCCTCACCGCGGACCTGGCCGCCGCCGAGCTCGGCGCGGGCCGGTGGAGCCGGGCGCTCGATCTCTACGGGCGGATGCTGGATGCGGATCCGGAGAACCGCGAGGTCCTGGCCGCCTACCGCGAGATCCTCCTCGCCCACGCCCCGCGCGTCGAGCTGATCCACTCCACGCTGCTCCAGACCGCGGCCACGCACCACGTGGAGGAGGCGGCGTGGCGCGGCTGGCTGGCCGACCGCTGGTGGCTGCGGGCCGGCGCCCGGTACGGCAGCTATCACCAGGACCCGGTGGTGGGCCGGTCCGCGTTCAGCGAGGAGGTGTGGACCGCGCTGGCCACGGTCGGCTTCCAGCCCACGCGCGCGCTCTCGCTCTGGGCCGGGCTCGAGGAGTCGCGGCGCCGCGAGGACATCTACCGCACCGTCGGGCGCCTCGGCGCCGCCTACGACGACGCCAAGGCCACCAGCGCGACGGTGGACGTGGCGATCCGCGAGCTGCTCACCAATCCGGTGGCCGCGATTCCGCGGAACGGATCGACCGACCGGGTGACGGTGGACGTGGCCCGGCGCGTCCTGGTCCCGGTGGTGCTGGGCGCCCACTACGACTTCCGCCACTACCGCGTGTCCGGCGAGGAGCTGGGCGACCGCTGGGAGGCGGCGGGGCGGGCCGAGCTCGAGCTGGTGCGGAGCCGCGTGCAGGTGACGCTGATCCCGCAGGTATTTTTTGCCCGGTACACGCCGACCGCGGGCGATGCCCTGCGCGAGGCGGTCTCGTTCATCAAGCGCGAAGACGTCCTGGGCATCGGGACCGTGGTGGGCTGGGACGTGACGCCCGCGGTGCGCCTGCAGGCCGGCGCGGTCGGGCGCCGCGACCTGTTCCGCGCGATCACGTCGTGGGAGGTCAACGGGGAGGGCCGGTGGCGAATTCGCCCCTGGCTGGAGGGGCGCGTGCTCTATACTCGCAACACCGAGTCCACCACGGTGGGCGGCCAGGAAGAATTCTTCCTCGGCCGTCTCGACATCCTGTACTGATGACACCTACGTCGCGGCGTTCGAGGATCCTGCTGCTGGCGGCCGCGCTGCTGACCGCGTCCGGATGCGCGAGCGCGGTCCAGGAGTGGGTGAAGCCCGGCGCCGGTCGGGTCGGCCGCGTCGCGGTGCTCGCCTTCGAGAACCAGACCACCGCGCTGCGGGCCGGACAGGCCACCGCCGATCTCCTCGTCACCGAGCTGCTCGCCACCGGGGTGATCGCGGTGATGGACCCGAGCGAGGCCGCCGACCTCCTCCGCCGCGAGAACCTGGACCCCGCCGACGCGGGCCGCCTGCCGTCCGCGCAGCGGATCGGCCGGCTCCTGCAGGTGAGCCACGTGCTGCAGGGCTCGGTGACCGAGTATCGTTACAAGCCCGGCCTCTCCGAGACGCCCGCGGTCGGCGTCACCGCGCGGCTCGTGGAGGTCGCCTCGGGGGAGGTGGTGTGGAGCGCGAGCCACGCCCGCCTCGGCTCCTCGTGGATCCGCGAGGACGGGCTCGCGCGCGTCGCGCAGCAGGTGGCCCACGACATGGCCGCCCATCTGACGGGCGCCCTGGGCGACGCCCGGGCGCGGTAAGCGCCGGGTGCTCGCCCGCCTCCGCCGCGGCCACCCCTACCTGCTCGAGCTGGGCGGCGGGCTCCTCGTGCTCGCCGTCGTCAACCTGCTGCTGCGGCCAAAGGACCCGGGCTTCCTCGCGGTACAGCCGAACCCGGCCCTCCTGCTCGTCGCGGTGCTGGCCTGCCGTCACGGCCTGCGCGCCGGACTCGTGAGCGGGCTCGCGACCGCGGCCCTCGTCTCCGGGTGCATCGTGGCGCGTCTCGAGTACCTGACCTTCACCGAGCTGCGCACGCTCGGGCACTACCTGACGCCGCTCCTCCTGATCGGCACCGGCTTCGGGCTCGGCGCCCAGCGGGAGGCCCTGCGCCGCGCCGAGCGCGCGCGGGAGAGCCGCGTCGAGGCGCTCGAGCACGAGCTGGCCGACCAGGCGGTGCGCTTCATGGCCGCCACCGAAGCCAAGCACGAGCTGGAGCGGCGGGTGGCCGACGAGCGCGCGTCGCTCTCGAGCCTCTACACCGCGGCCCGCGCCCTCGAGACGCTCGACGCGGAGCGGCTCTACCCGGCGATCGCGCTCACCGCGCGCCGGTTCCTGCAGGCCGACGCCTGCCAGTGCTACGTGCTGGAGGGCGAGCTGATGCGCCTGCGCGCCGCGGAAGGACCCGCCCCCGCGCGGTCCGAAATCCCTCCCGACGACGGGCTGGTCGGCCTGGCCGTCCGCCTCGGCCGCCCGGTGAGCGTGCGCGACGCCACCGCCATCGGCTCCCTCGACGATCTCCACGGGGCGAGCCTGCTGATGGCGGCCCCCCTGCTGGGTCCGCAGGGCACCCTGCTCGGCTGCATCACGGTGACGTCGCTGCCCTTCCTGCGTCTCACCCCCGCGTCGCTCGATCGCCTCGGCCTGGTCGCGGACTGGGGCGCGCGGGTGCTCGCGAACGCGCGGACCCATCAGGAGACCCGGGCGCGCACCATCGAGGACGACCTGGTGGGCGCCTACACCTACGCGTACTACGAGCGCCGGCTCCACGAGGAAGAGGTGCGCGCCGACCGCTACGGCCGCCCGCTCGCGGTGGTCGTCTTCCGCGTCCACCGCTTCGGAGCGGTGGCGCCGGAGCGCCGCATCGAGCTGGGGCGCGTGCTCTCGCTCGTGTTCTCGCGCACGCTGCGCGACGTGGACATCGTGTGCCGCTACGCCACCGAGGACTCCTTCGCGATCATCCTGCCCGAGACGCCGCCCGCGCACGCCGAGGTCGTCGTCGAGCGCCTGTCGCGCGAGATCGGCAACTTCCACTTCGCCCCCTACGCCGACGAGACGGAGGACCTCGAGTTCTCGGCCCGCGTCCTCGCGGTGCGCGAGCGTCCCGGGGGAGTGACGTCCTGATCGCCGCGCTCCCGGCGGGCTGGCTCGCGGAGGCGATCGCGCTCGCGGTCGCGCTCGCGGGTCCCGCGTGGTGGCCCCTGGCCCTCGCCGTGCACGCGGCCGCGGCCTGGCTCGCCGGCCGCGGGCTGGGGGACGGGCGCCGCGACGCCCGGTTCCTCGCGGGCGCGCTCGTGCTCTCGCTGCCGGGCCTCGGCCTGGTCGGGCTCAGCGCGATCCGGTTCTGGCGCAGGCGCGCCGCGCCCTCCGGGATCTACGCGGGGGCCCACTCGGAGATGGCGGGCCTGCCCGGTCCCGGCCAGTCTCCCGAGCCGGTGGACCGCGTCCTCGACTGGCTGCAGGCCCAGGTCTCGGTGCAGCCGGTCGCGGATCTCATCCGCGCCGCCGACCCGCGCACGCAGCGCTGGGGCGTGGGGCTGCTCGCCAAGCGCGGAGACGGCGCCGCGGTGGAGCTCCTGCGTGAAGCTCTCGGTGCCGATGACCGCGACACGCAGATCGCGGCCTCCGGCGCGCTGCAGCGGGTGGAGGAGCGGCTGGTGGCGCGGATCGCACAGGCGCAGGAGCAGCTCCGGCTCGATCCGGAGTCGCCCGAGCGCCTCGTGGCGGTGGGCGACGCGTGCGTGGCCTACCACGAGAGCCGTCTCCTGGAGGCGGCGATGGGCCGCCACTGGCTCGGGGAGGCGGAAGCCGCCTACCGGGCGGCGCGCGCGCGCCGCCCGGAGTGGCCCGCGCCGGCCGCGGCGCTGGCCCGGGTGCGGCTGGCCCAGGGCGAGGTCGCGGAGGCGGAGGCGCTGGCCGCGGAGGCGCGCACGGCCGCGCCGTCCACCGAGGCGGACCTGCTCCTCTCGGAGATCTTCTTCGCCCAGGGCCGGTGGGCCGAGCTGCGGACGCTGTCGCGCGACGCGGTCGCGGCCGGCCGCGCCGACGACACGCTGCGCTGGTGGGCGGGGGAGCCCGCGGCGTGACCACCACGACCCCGCCCGCCGACGTCTGCCTGATCCTGGAGGGCACGTATCCGTACGTGACCGGCGGGGTGTCGGCGTGGATCCACCAGCTCGTCAACGCGCTCCCCGAGCTGCGCTTCGCGATCTTCCACATCTCGGCGACGAGCGGGGAGGTGCACGAGCCGCGCTACACGCTGCCGCCCAACGTGGTGAGTCTCGTGGACGTGGGCATCCACGGCGGTGACGAGCCGGCGGGCCAGAGCCACGCGATGGATCCCGCCTCGTGGGAGAAGATCTTCCAGTATCACGAGGAGCTCAAGGACGGCCGTGCCGACGGCCTCGGCGACCTCCTGAGCCGGATCTCGCCCCACCAGGGCGCCGGTCCGTCGGTCCACGACTACATCTACGGCAAGCCGTCCTGGGACATCGTGCGGCGCCTCTACGAGGGCCGGGCCTCCCACATCTCGTTCCTCGACTACTTCTGGACGTGGCGCTTCACCCACCTGCCGATATTCCGGCTGCTGCACGCGCCGGTGCCGGAGGCCGCCCTCTACCACACCGTCTCCACCGGGTGGGCCGGGCTGGTGGCCGCGACCCAGCGGGTCCGCCACGACCGGCCGATGCTGCTCACCGAGCACGGCATCTACTCGCGCGAGCGGCGCATGGAGATCGACCAGGCGGAGTGGATCTACGTGCAGCGCCAGGCGCCCATGACCCTGTCGGCCGGGCCCGGCTTCTTCAAGGAGCTGTGGACCCGGCTCTTCGAGCACCTCTCGCGCATCACCTACGCCCACGCCGACCGCATCGTCACGATCTTCGAGGGCAACCGCCAGGCCCAGATCCGCGACGGGGCGGACCCGGCCAAGACGCTGGTGGTGCCCAACGGCATCAACATGGAGCCGCTCGCCGCGCTGCCGCGCGTGGAGGCCGCGCCGGGGGAGTTCCGCATCGGCTTCGTGGGACGCGTGGTCCCGATCAAGGACGTGAAGACGTTCATCCGGGCGGTCAAGATCGTGAGCGCGACGCTGCCGGGCGCGCGCGCGGTGATCGCGGGGCCCGGCGACGAGGACCCGCAGTACCTCGACGAGTGCCGCGTGCTCGCCGCGACCCTCGGGGTGGCCGAGCGCGTGGAGTTCACCGGCCGCGTGGACGTCAAGGAGATCTATCCGCGGATCGACGTGCTCGTGCTCACCAGCATCTCGGAGGGGCTGCCGCTGGTGATCCTGGAGGCGGCCGCCGCCGGCATCCCGGTGGTCTCCACCGACGTGGGCGCGTGCCGCGAGCTCCTCGAGGGCAGCCAGCCCGCGGACCGCGCGCTCGGAGCGAGCGGGCTGGTGACCGGCCTCGCCGACCCGGGCTCCACCGCCCAGGCCATCCTGAGCCTGGCCCGAGACCCGGGCCTGCGCGAGGAGATGGGCCGGGCCGCGCGCAACCGGGTGCGGGCCCACTACCAGGAGTCCGACCTGATCCGTCGCTACCGGGAGATCTACACCGACATGATCGGCCCGCGGGCGCGCTAGGGCGATGGCGGGCATCGGCTTCCGGCTCAAGCGCCTCATCGTCGAGGACAGCAGCAGCGGCTGGCTGCGCGCGCACCTCTACGGCGCGGTCCTCTCGGCGGGCCCGTGGCTGCTCTCGATCTGCACGCTCGGCACGCTCGCCCTCTTCTCCCGGGACCTGATCGGCGAGGCCGCGCACGCGCGCTTCCAGGCGATCGTGGTCTACACCTACACGTTCTCCCTGATCACCACCGGCGCCGCGCACATGGTGGTGACGCGCCAGCTCGCCGACGAGCTCTACGTGGGCCGCATCGGGAGCCTGGTCGTCTCCTACCGATTCACGGTGGGATGGACCGCGCTGGCGCACCTCGGGCTCGGCGGCCTGTTCTACGCGCTGGCGCCCGGGCTCGATCCCGCGCTGCGCGTGTTCGGGGTCATGCTGCTGGTGGTGGTGTCGTGCACCTGGATGGTGATGATCTACCTGGGCGCGGCCCAGGACTACGCGAGCGTGGTGACCGCGTTCTTCGCGGGCAACCTGGTGAGCCTGCTCGCCGCGCTGGCCCTCGGCCGCTGGCTCGGCACCACCGGACACCTGGGCGGGTTCCTGCTCGGGCAGGCCGGTATCCTCTTCGTGCTCTGCGCCCGGGTGGAGCGCGAGCTCGCCGCGGTGCGCGTGCCCGAGACGGTGGATCTCACCGGGGCCTTCGTCCGCTACCCGGATCTGATCGCGGCGGGGCTCCTCTACAACGCGGCCATCGCGGTGGACCGCATCGCGTTCTGGATCGCGCCGACCGGCCGCACCATCGCGGGCTGGTTCCACGCCTCGCTCTACGACACCCCGATCTTCCTGTGCTACCTTTCGGTGGTGCCGTCGCTCGCCATTTTCCTCGTCAGCGTCGAGACCGACTTCTACGATCGCTACCGGGAGTACTACGGGGTGGCGACCAAGCACGGCACGCTGCGGCAGGTGCTCGAGGCCAAGCGGGCCATGACCGCGTGCCTGCGCGACGGCCTGCGCCGGGTGATGGTGGTCCAGGGCCCACTGACCCTGCTCCTGATGGTGCTGGCGCCGTGGATCGCGGCCGAGCTCATGCTCGACGGGCTTCAGCTCGGGATCATGCGCTGCGGCCTCGTGGGCGCGCTCCTGCACGTGCTGTGTCTGTTCGGGGGCATCGTGCTGCTCTACTTCGACCGGCGGCGGGCGGCCGCCGAGGTCGCGGGCGTCTTCCTGGCCGCCAACCTGATCCTGACCGTGATCACGCTGCTGGTGGGCCCGCGCAGCTACGGGCTCGGGTACCCGCTCGCCGCGCTGCTCGGGTGCGCGTGGGCCTACCATCGCCTCGAGCAGACCCTGGACGATCTGGAGTACCTGACGTTCGCGGCGCAGCCGATGGCGCCCGAGGCGTCGGCCGTCGAGTCGAGCCCGACCGCATCCGCCTGATGGCACATCGCTCGGCGGGCGAGGCCACGCTGGTGGCGGCCCTGCTCGCCCTGCTCGCGGCGGTCATCGTCTACCCGCTGCTCCAGGTGCTGTCGGTCGCGTTTCTCGAGGACGGGGTGCCGACGCTGCGGCCCCTGCTGGCCTTCTTCGCGCGGCCGCTCTTCCGCGAAGCGTTCGGGAACACGCTGCTGGCCGGAGTGCTGGCGGTGGCGATCGGCACCGTGATCGCGGTGCCGCTGGCCCTGCTCACCGTGCGCTACCGCTTTCCGGGTCGGACCCTGGTCACGGTGCTGGGCGTGCTCCCGCTCGTGATCCCGCCCTTCGTGGGCGCGGTGGCCTTCCAGCAGATCTTGGGGCGGAGCGGGGCGGTGAACCTGCTGCTGCGCGAGCACGCGGGCTTCACGATCCCGTTCATGGAGGGGCTGACCGGGGTCGTGCTGGTGCAGAGTCTCCACTACTTCCCGTTCATCCTGCTGAACACCGCGGCCGCGCTGGCCGGCCTCGACCGCTCGCTCGAGGAGGCGGCCCAGAACCTGGGCAGCTCGGGACTGCGCCTCTTCCGTCGCGTGCTGCTGCCGCTGGCGCTGCCGGGCTACGCGGCGGGCGCCCTCCTCACGTTCATCCGCGTGATCGACGACCTGGGCACGCCGCTCATGCTGAACTACACCAAGCTGCTGGCGCCGCAGGCCTACGTGCGGGTCACCACGATCGGCCTCACGGACGTGGACGGCTACGTGATCTGCGTGATCCTGGTGGCGCTGTCGCTCGGCGCCCTCGCCCTTTCCAAGGTGGTCCTGGCCCGCGGCGAGTTCGCGGCGCTCGGCCGGGGCGGGGACGCGCCGCCGGTGGCGCTGGGCCCGCGCGGGGCGCTGGTGGCATGGGGGCTCGTGGCGCTGCTGCTGGGGCCGGCCCTGCTCCCGCACGCGGGCATCCTGCTGCTCTCGGTCTCCCGGGTCTGGAGTCTCTCGCCGCTGCCGAGTGTCTACACCCTCGGCAACTACGAGGAGATCCTGGTCCGCTCGCCCCAGTTCATCGCCAACACGGTGCGCTACGCGGGGCTCGCCGCGCTGCTCGACGTGGCCCTGGGCGCGGTGATCGCCTGGCTCCTGCTCCGCGGCCGGGTGCGCGGGCGGCAGTGGCTCGACACGATCTCGACGGTGCCGCTGGCGATTCCCGGCGTGGTGATCGCGGTCGGCTACCTGCGCGCCTTCGGGGCCTTCCGCGTGCCCGGCCTGGGCGAGCCGCTCACCTCGACCTGGCTCATCCTGGTGATCGTGTACGCGGTGCGGCGGCTGCCCTACGCGGTGCGCGGGGCCTACGCGGCGCTCCAGCAGCTCTCGCCCGCGCTGGAGGAGGCGGCCCAGAACCTCGGGGCCAACCGGGCGCGGACCTTCCGGCGCATCACGCTGCCGCTGATGATGCGCGGGCTCCTGGCCGGCGGCCTGCTCGCCTTCATCACCTCCGCGGTGGATCTCTCCTCCACGATCTTGCTGGTGCCGCGGGTCGAGCTGGGGCCGCTCTCCTACGGCATCTACCTCTACATGCAGTCGGCGGTGGGCCGCGGCCCCGGGGCGGCGCTCGGGGTCGTCGCCATCGTGCTGGTGGCGGCCGGGACCTGGGCCGCCACCGCGCTGGCGCGGCGCTCCGGGGCCGCGCTCTTCCGGAGCTGACGATGGCGCCGCGCGTCCGGACCGAGTGGGTGCTGCCGGCCTCGATGCTGCTCGGGACCTTCGCGTGGTCGTTCGTCTACGTGAGCCTGCCGTTCCACATCCAGAAGATGTCGACGCTGGACCCGGGGGCGACCCTGCGCTGGACCGGCTGGATCCTCGGCATCAGCCCACTGATCACCGTGATCACCGCGCCGATCTCCGGACGCATCGGCGAGCACATCGATCCCAAGCGCGGCTTCATCGCGGTGCAGGCCTTCCAGGGGCTGGGCTTCCTCGGGATGGCGCTCGCGCGCACGCTGCCCGAGATGCTCGTGGCCCGCGTGCTCCTGGGGCTGATGGGCGCGGTGTCCACGTTCGCGTTCATCATGGTGGGACGCTCCGGCGGCGACGTGCGGCGCCAGGTCTCCTACATCCAGTCGGGCATGACCCTGGGGCAGGTGCTGGGACCCGCGGTGGGGGCGGTGGTGGCGGCGCGGCTCGGGTTCCGGCTGTCCTTCATCCTGGGCGGCGTCATGCTGTGGGCCTGCTCGGCTCTCGTGGCCTGGGGCGTGCCGCCCGGCAAGCCGCGCGACGCCAAGGCCGCGGGCGACCGGCGCACGCCGCCGCGGGAGCTGATCACCGCGTGCCTGGTCGTGCTCACCGGCTCGACCCAGATCTTCTTCCTGGCCGCGATCCTCCCGCAGATCCTCCCGCGGCTGGGCGTGTCGGGGGACTCCACGCTCGAGGTCAGCGGCTTTCTCCTTCTGATCACCGGGCTGGCCGCCGCGCTCGGCGCGATGGCCGCCCCGCGCCTCGCCGAGGTCGTCGGCGACCGGCGCGCGTTGATCTGGTTCCTCCTGGGCTCCTCGGTGCTGGTAGCCGGGCTCGGGGTCGCGGGCAACGTGTGGAGCTTCGGGGCGCTGCGCTTCCTGCAGGTGCTGTGTATCGCGCCGATCTTTCCGCTCTCGGTGGCCGCGATCGCGCAGCGGGCGTCCGGGGAAGCCATCGGATTCGTCAACTCGGCGCGGATCGGGGCGGCCTTCATCGGGCCGGTCGTGGCGACGACGCTGCTGTCGTCGATGCCGCCCGCCGCCGTCTACCTGGTGCTGGCCGGCATGGGGCTGTCGGTGATCCCGCTCGTTGCGCGGCTCAATCGCCGCGCGCGGCCGTGGGACGAGGGAGGGGCGAGGGCGTGAGCCAGGATGAGCTGGTCCGGCTGTCGGAAGTGCGCATGGAGGGCGTGGGCAAGCGCTACGGCGACCACTGGGCGGTGCAGGACGTCTCGCTCTCGATCCGCCCCGGCGAGTTCTACACCCTGCTGGGACCGTCCGGATGCGGCAAGACGACGCTCCTCCGCCTGCTCGCGGGGTTCATCACCCCGGACACCGGCCGCATCGTCGTGGACGACGAGGCGATCGATCCGATCCCGCCGTGGAAGCGCAACCTCGGCATGGTCTTCCAGCACTACGCGCTGTGGCCCCACCTCTCCGTGTTCGAGAATGTGGCCTTCGGGCTCCGCGAGCGCGGGGTCGGCGGCGAGGCCCTGACCGCGCGAGTGGCCGCCGCCCTCGGCCAGGTGGGGCTCGCCGGCTTCGAGACGCGCCGGCCGTCGCAGCTCTCGGGGGGCCAGCAGCAGCGGGTGGCGCTCGCCCGGACCCTGATCATCCAGCCCCGCCTGCTCCTGCTCGACGAGCCCCTCTCCAACCTGGACGCGGTGCTGCGGTCGCAGATGCGACTCGAGCTGGCGCGGCTGCACCGCGACGTGGGCATCACCACCATCTACGTCACCCACGACCAAGCGGAGGCGCTCGCGCTGTCCACGCGCATCGCGGTGCTGAGCCAGGGGCGGATCGTCCAGGAGGGTAGGCCGGAGGAGATCTACTGGCGGCCCCGCAACCGGTTCGTGGCCGAGTTCGTGGGCGCCGCCAACCTGGTGGCGGTGCGGGTGCTCGAGGTGCGCGAGCTGGGCGTGGTGGTGGACACCACCGGTGGCTCGCGCATTCCGGTGGCGTCGGGCGGCCACACGTGGGCGGTCGGAGACCGCGGTCTCCTCTGCCTCCGGCCGGAGGCGCTGCGCCTCGAGGAGGCCGAGCGCGCGGCGGGGGGCATCCGCGGCAAGGTGGCCGGGCACGTCTTCGAGGGGGCGCGCCAGCTCTACGACGTCACGATCCCGGGCGGCACCGTGCGGGTGGAGATGATCACCTCCGCGCAGCAGGGCAAGAGCTTCAAGCCCGGCGACGACGTCAAGATCGAGATCTCTCCTGAAACCAGTGTGCTCCTCCCCGCGGAGGTGTGATCTGGACGTTCTGGCGCTGCGACGGTTTACTTCTTCAGGCTCTATTCAATGCGGGGGCCCAGACATGGCCCCCGCACTCCCCCAGTCTGCGGACGACCGTTTCGGCGCACGAACAAGTGGTGTAATCTTCGCCCCCGGGGGAAATCGTCATGACTGATATCAGTCCGCAGGATCTGAAGACTCGGATCGATCGGCGGGATCCGCTCGTGCTGCTGGACGTGCGCGAGGACTGGGAGACCGCGCTGTGCCGGCTCGAGAACGCGACCCACATTCCGATCGAGGAGATCGAGTTCCGCACCACCGAGCTCGATCCCGCCGACGAGATCGTGGTGTACTGCCACCACGGCGTGCGCAGCGCCGCGGTCGCCAACTTCCTCCGCCAGCAGGGGTTCAAGGCGGTGAACCTCGCGGGCGGTCTGGACTCCTGGGCGCGCGCGATCGACCCGAAGATGAAGCGGTACTAGCTTGGCGAGGTGAGCCGCAGGCGAGCCGAGCGAATACGAGAGAGAAGCAAGGGAGATATGGCCACCAACGGAGGATTCGTCCGCCTCGACCGCGACGGTGGCGTCGCCTGGGTCACCCTCGACCGGCCGCCGCTGAACCTGATCGTGCCCGAGATGGTCGAGGGGATCCGCGCCACGTTCGACGCGCTCCGGCGCGACGCGACGGTGCGGGCCGCGGTCATCACCGGCGCGGGGCGCGCCGCCACCGGGGGCATGCAGCTCCAGGTCCTGCGCGAGCTCGACCCGGGCACCGCCCGCGCGTTCATCGCGAGCCTCCACGAGGCGATCAACTTGGTGCACGAGGCGCCCTTCCCCACCGTGTGCATGATCAACGGGGCGTGCCTGGGGGCGGGCTTCGAGCTGGCGATGGCCTGCGACCTGCGCACCGCGGCCGCGGGCGCCCTGCTGGGCCTGCCCGAGATCCGGGTGGGCATTCCGTCGGTGATCGAGGCGGCGCTCCTGCCCGGCATGGTCGGGCCGGGGCGGGCCGCGGAAATCTTGCTGACCGGCGATCCGATCACCGCGGAGCAGGCGCTCGCGTGGGGGCTCGTGAACCGGGTCGCGCCGCCCGCCGGGCTGCGCGCGGTGACCGCGGAGCTGGTCGGGCGCATCGTCGAGTGCGCGCCCACCGCGGTGCGCCTGCAGAAGGAGCTGATCGTGCGCTGGCGCAACACCGATCAGCGGACCGCGGTCGAGTACGGGATCAACGCGTTCGGCCAGTCCTTCACCACCGGCGAGCCCCGCGAGGCCATGGACGCGTACCTCGGCAAGCGCAAGCCCCGCTTCGCTTCGTGATTCGCCTCGTCACGTTCGACTTCTGGGACACCCTCGTCACCGATTCCCCCGAGAACCTCCGGGCCCAGCGCGCCCTGCGCGTGGCCGCGATCCGGCGCGCGCTGGACGACGCGGGCGCCCCGGTGAGCGAGACGGAGGCGGAGGACATCCACGAGCGCTCGGGCATGGCCCTAACCGAGCGCTTCTGGAGCCGGAACCGCGACCCGAGCCCCGAGGAGCAGCTCCGGATCGTGCTGGATGTCGGGCGGGCCGGCGTGGCGGCGCGGCTCGATCCGGACGCGTTCGCGGCGGCGCTCCACCGCTACATCAGCCCGGTGCTGGCGTATCCCCCCGACCTCTGCCCGGGCGTGGAGCGCGCGGTGCGGGAGCTGGCCGCGCGGGGCGTGAGCCTCGGCATCGTGTCGAACACCGGGCGCACCCCCGGGCTGATCCTGCGCCGGGTGCTCGAGCGACACGGGGTGCTGGGCTACTTCGGAGCCATCTCCTACTCCGACGAGGTCGGCTACCGCAAGCCGGAGGCGAAGATCTTCCACGTCACGCTGGAACGGGCCGGCGTGCGGCCGGACGAGGCGCTACACATCGGCGACAACCCGGACGCCGACGTGGTCGGGGCCCACGGGGTCGGCATGCTCGCCGCACACTACACGGCGGGCTTCCGCCGGCCGTCGGCCGAGGCCGATCTCCGGATCCCGGACCTCGCGATGCTCTCCGACGAGGTTTTTCGGATTGCGCCTCGGAAGCTCGGCGAGTAACATGCCAGCCGCCATGGACGTCGATGAGCTCCGCGCAAAGATCCGCGACATCAAGGATTTCCCGACCGAGGGCATCCTCTTCAAGGACATCACCACGCTGCTCAAGGACGGGCCGGCCTGGGCGTCCGTGATCGACCACCTGGCGGCCCGCTACCACACCGCGCGGGTGGATCTCGTGGTGGGGGTGGAGTCGCGAGGCTTCATCTTCGGGGGCGCGCTCGCGCACCAGCTCAAGGCCGGGTTCGTGCCGGTGCGCAAACGGGGCAAGCTGCCCGCGCCCACGATCGAGGAGGAGTACGAGCTCGAGTACGGGCGTGACGTCCTGGCCATCCACCAGGACGCGGTCAGAAAGGGCCAGCGCGTGCTGGTGGTGGACGACCTGCTCGCCACCGGGGGGACCATGGCCGCGACGTTCAAGCTGCTGACCCGTCTCGAGGCGACCGTGATCGGCGCTGCGTTCCTGATCGAGCTGGCCTTCCTCAAGGGACGGGCGCGGCTCGCCAGCGCCGGCCACCGGATCGACTCCTTGATCGTCTACGACTAGGCGGCCGCAAGTGGTTGTATGATGGGGCCCGGAGGCGATCCATGACCGAGCGCACGTGGCTGGGAGCGATGGTGATGGTGGTGGCGGGCCTGGCGGTTCCCGCGGGTCTGGGGGCGGCCGAGCCCGAGCAGAAGGCGGCGGCGCCCCTCATCCTGAACCTGATGAACCGCCCCGTGGAGTCCCGCGAGCGGGCCTACACCGAGGACATCAAGCGTGACGCGCTGGCGCCCCGTCCGTCGGGCGTCGACGAGTGGGAGCCGCAGCCGGACGGCTCGATGCGCAACAAGAAGACCGGGATCAGCGTGAGGGTCATGAACCCGTGCCCGGCCGGCGACATCGACCACGAGTTCGCGCTGGCCGCGTACAACCGGTCGCGCTCCCGCCGCTGATCGTCGAGCAGATCCCTACCATTCGAGGCTGACCCCGTCTCCGGGCGACCGGAGACGGCCGTGATCGGGAGACACCAGGCATGGCCATACGGAACGTCGGGGTGCTGGGCTGTGGTCTGATGGGATCGGGCATCGTCCAGGTGGCCGCGCAGGCCGGCTTCCCGACGGTGGTGGCGGAGGCGACCCAGGAGCTGCTCGACCGCGGGCTCGGCGGACTCCGTAAGAATCTCGACGCGCTGGTGGCCAAGGCGCGCATGGACGAGAAGACCCGCGATGAGGTCCTCGGCCGGATCAAAGGCGTGGTGGGGCTCGAGGGCTTCCGCGACTGCGATCTCGTGATCGAGGCGATCACCGAGAACCAGCCGCTCAAGAACGAGACCTTCGCCAAGCTCGACCGCATCTGCCCGCCGCACGCGCTGCTGGCGTCCAACACGTCGTCCTGCAACATCACCGCGATGGCCGCGGCGACGAAGCGGCCCGGCCAGGTGCTGGGCCTGCACTTCTTCAACCCGGTCCCGCTCATGAAGCTGGTGGAGGTCGTCCAGACGATCCTCACCGACGAGAAGAGCGTGCTCGCGGCCTACGAGTGGGTGCAGGGGGTCGGCAAGGTCGCGGTGCGGGCCAAGGACTCGACCGCCTTCATCGTGAACCGCCTGCTCGTGCCCTACCTGCTCGACGCCATCCGCGTCTACGAGGGCGGCCTGGCCTCGCTGGAAGACATCGACCAGGCCATGAAGCTCGGCTGCGGCTACCCGATGGGCCCATTCACCCTGCTCGACCTGGTGGGCCTCGACACGACCATGTACGTGGCCGAGGTCATGTTCGACGAGTACCGGGAGCCCCGCTACGCGCCCCCACCGCTGCTGAAGCGGATGGTCATGGCCGGCCAGCTCGGGCGGAAATCCGGCAAGGGGTTCTACAGCTACTCGAAATGAGCCAGCTCTACTACCTGACCGACGAGCAGCGGGCCGTCCGCGACCTCGCCCGGGAGATCGCGCGCGAGCGCATCGCCCCGCTCGCGGCCCACGTCGACGAGACCGGCGAGTACCCGCACGAGCAGCTCAAGCTCCTGGGCCAGCAGGGCTTGATGGGGCTGCACATCCCGGAGGCCTACGGCGGCACCGCGTCGGGCTCGCTCGCCTTCTGCCTGGCCGCCGAGGAGGTGGCCTGGGCCTGTGCGTCCACCGCCACCATCTTCCTGGTCCAGAACCTCGGCGGCTACCCGATCATCTTCGCGGGCAGCGAGGAGCAGAAGCGGCGCTACCTGCCGAAGCTGGCCAGCGGCGAGATGACCGCGGCCTTCTCGCTCTCGGAGCCCGGCGCGGGCTCCGACGCGGCGGCGATGACCTGCCGGGCCGTCCGCAAAGGCGACCGCTACGTGCTGAACGGCGCCAAGATGTGGGTGACCAACGGCTCGCACGCCGGCGTCATCACCGTGTTCGTCACCACCGAGCCCGGCAAGCGGGCCAAGGGAGTGACCGCGCTGCTGATCGAGCCCGGCCTCAAGGGCTTCACGGTGGGCAAGCCGGAGCGCAAGCTCGGCATCCACGGCTCGCCCACGGTGGCGCTCCACTTCACCGACTGCGAGGTCCCGGTGGAGAACCGCCTCGGGGCGGAAGGCGAGGGCTTCAAGGTCGCGATGAAGACCCTCGAGCAGTCGCGGCCCACCATCGGGGCGCAGGCGGTCGGCATCGCCCAGGCCGCGCTCGACGCCTCGGTGGCCTACGCCAAGGAGCGGCGCGCCTTCGATCGGCCGATCGCCGCGTTCCAGGGCATCCAGTTCATGCTCGCCGACATGGCGATCGCGGTGCACGCCTCGCGCCTCGTGGTCCACCACGCGGCCGCGCTGATCGATCACGGGATCACCGGCGCCGCGCTCGAGTCCTCGGCGGCCAAGTGCCTGGCCTCGGACACCGCGATGAAGGCGGCCACCGACGCGGTGCAGATCCTGGGCGGCTACGGCTACACCCGGGAATTTCCGGTGGAGCGCTTCATGCGCGACGCCAAGATCACCCAGATCTACGAGGGCACGAACCAGATCCAGCGGGTGGTCATCGCCCAGCAGCTCCTGGGCAAGTCCTGAGACGTCAATTCGGCCCCATGGGCCAATCCAACGGGGGATCTCGATGAGCGATCGTCGCCAGCCACGCGTGCATCGCCGCACCTTTCTCAAGGCCGCCGGGACCGCCGCGGGCGCCGCCGCGCTCGGCTTCCCCGCCGTGCTGCGCGCCCAGGCCCCGACGCTGAAGGTGGGCGTCGTGCACCCGATCACGGGCCCGCTCGCCGAGCCCGGCCAGGCGTGCCGGCTCGGGGCGCAGATGGCCGCCGACGCCATCAACGCGGCGGGCGGCATCAAGTCGCTCAACGGGGTGAAGCTCGAGCTGGTCCTGGGGGACACCCAGACCAAGCCCGAGCTCGGGCGGACCGAGGCGGAGCGGGTGATCAACCAGGGCGCCCAGATGCTGATGGGTTCCTTCGACTCCGGCTCGACCGCATCGATGGTGCCGGTGGTCCAGCAGCGCCGGATCCCGTTCCTGGTGGACATCGCGGCCGCCGACCCGATCACCGCGAACGTGGCCAACGCGGTGAAGGAGGGGAAGCAGAAGACCCAGTACGTGTACCGCAACTTCCCCACCGGCTCCTCGTTCGGGCGCAAGGCGGTGCAGTACTTCACCGAAGTCTTCCAGGAAGCGAAGGTGTCACCCAAGCGGGTGGTGCTGATGTACTGCAACGACCTCTTCGGCCAGAACAACGCCAAGGGGTTCCAGGCCGCGCACGCGGCGGCCAAGCCCTCGTGGGATATCGTGGACGTCATCCCGTGGCCCGAGCCCCCGCAGGATCTCTCCACCGAGGTTTCCCGCGCCAAGGCGGCCAAGCCCGACATCATCGCGCCGATCACGCGGCCGGCCAGCGCCCAGCTCCTCCTGCCCGAGATCCGCAAGCAGCGGGTGGAGGTGATGGGCATCGTCGGCCCGGGCAGCCCGGGGCTTTACGAGGCGGGGCAGCTCGCGGTCCTCAAGGAGGATCTCGACTACGTGATGAGCAGCCTGCCGTGGGCGAACTTCAAGAACCCGCGCACGCAGGCGGTCGCCGCGGACTACCTGAAGCGGTCGAACGGCAAGACCTTCGACACCAACTCGGGCTACTCCTACGACGGCATGATGCTGATCGCGGACGTCCTCGAGCGCGCCAAGTCCACCGATCCCGACGCGATCGTGGAGGCCCTCCGCACGTCGAACTGGTCGGGCGGGCTCATGCAGTACGCGGGGCCGGTGGTGTTCAACGAGATCGGGGACAATCCGAACGCGGTCACCACCATGATCCAGATCCTCGCGGGCAAGCCGGTGGCGGTCTGGCCGCGGGAGGCCGCGGTCTCGAAGTTCGTCTTCCCGCGCCCCAAGGCATAGCGGCCCCTGGATCCGGCGCTCGTCGCCCAGGGCCTGCTGAGCGGCCTGCTGTTCGGAGGCGTCTACAGCCTCATGGCGGTGGGACTCACCCTGATCTTCGGGGTGATGCGCGTGGTCAACTTCGCCCACGGCGACATGATGGTCTGGGGCATGTACCTGGCCTGGATCCTCTCCACCCGGGCCGGGATCGATCCCTACGTGGGTTTCGTCGCCTGCGCGGGCGCGCTCTTCCTGATGGGCTGGGTCACCCAGCGCCTGCTCGTGGACCGCATCGTGGACGCGCCCCACGAGATGCAGATCTTGTTGATGCTGGGCGTCGCCCTCGTGCTCGAGAACGCGGCCCTGATGGCCTTCGGGCCGGATCCCCAGCGGGTGCGCTCGCCGCTGCGGGCGGCCACCATCTGGCTCGGCCCGGTCTTCGTGGACGTGGCCCGGCTGGTGACCTTCGCGCTGGCCATGGTGCTCACCCTCGCGCTCTATCTCTTCCTCACCCGCACCGATCTCGGCCGCACCATGCGCGCGGCCGCCGACAATGCCTACGGCGCGCTCGTGATCGGCACCGACGTGCGGCGGGTCTACGCGGCCGCCTTCGGTATCGGGGCCGCATGCGTGGGCGCGGCGGGCGCGCTCGTCTCGCCGATCCTGCCCTTCCAGCCCGCGGGCGGGCTCTCGCTGTCGGTGGCCTCGTTCAATATCGTGATCATCGGCGGCATGGGGAGCCTGCCCGGCGCGTTCCTCGGCGGCCTGCTGGTGTCGGTGGCCGAATCGCTGGGCGCGGTGTTCCTGAGCCCGTCCATGAAGGAGCTGGTGAGCTTCTCGCTGCTGATCGTGATCCTCCTCTTCCGTCCGGCGGGGCTCTTCGGGAAGACCGCCGCGTGAAGTGGCTCGCCGCCGCGGCGCTGCTCGTCCTCCTGCTGCTGCCCGCGGTGCTCAACTCCTACGCGGTCACCGTGTTCATCTTCATCTTCTTCTACGCGTTCCTGGGCCAGGCGTGGAACATCGTCGGCGGCTATGCGGGGCAGCTCTCGGCCGGCCACGCCGCCTTCGTGGGGATCGGGGCCTACGCCTCCGCGCTCCTGTCGGTGCAGGCCGGGCTCACCCCGTGGATCGGCATGCTGGTGGGGGGCCTCCTCTCGGCCGTCCTCGGCACCGTGGTCGGCTACCTGGGTTTCCGCTTCGGCCTGCGCGGCTTCTACTTCGTGCTGCTCACGGTGGCCTTCGCGGAGGTCTGCCGCATCGTGGCCCTCAACACCGACGCGGTGGGCGGGGCGCTCGGCTACTACATCACCTTCACGGGGGATCCGTGGCAGTTCCAGTTCCAGGACAACCGCGTCTATTACTATGTCGCGCTCGGGCTGATGCTGATCGCCACCGGGATCGTGGCCGGCATCGAGCGGCGCCGCTTCGGCGCCTACCTGATCGCGATCCGCGAGGACGAGAGCGCCTGCGAGGCGCTCGGGGTGAACACGTTTCGCTACAAGATGCTGGCGATGATCGTCTCGTCGTTCCTCACCGGGGTGGGCGGGACGTTCTACGCGTTCTACCTCTTCTCGCTGCAGCCCGGCGCGGTCTTCGGGATCCCGCTGTCGGTCGAGATCATCATCCGGCCCATCGTGGGCGGCGCGGGCACCGTGATGGGGCCGATCCTCGGCTCCTTCATCCTGAGCCCGCTCGCCGAGGCCTCGCGCGTCTACTTCGGGCAGGGAGGCTGGACCGGCGCGCACCTGATCGCCTACGGCCTCCTGCTGATCGCGGTGGTGCTCTTCCTCCCGCAGGGCGCCTACCCGGCCCTCCGCCGCCTCTGGGCCCGCGCGGCCCGATAGCCCCCCATGCCGCCCTTGCTCCACGTCTCGCGCATATCCAAGCGCTTCGGCGGGCTGGTGGCGGTGCGCGATCTCTCGCTCGAGATGGCGCGGGGCGATGTGCTCGGTCTCATCGGCCCCAACGGCGCCGGCAAGACCACCGCGTTCAACCTGCTCTCGGGCTTCCTCCGGCCCGACCAGGGCGAGATCACCTTCGACGGCCATCCGCTCGCCGGCCTCAAGCCTCATGTGATCTGCCGCCTCGGCCTGGCCCGCACGTTCCAGATCGTCCGGCCGTTCCCCCATCTCTCCGTGCTCGACAATGTGCGGGTGGGTGCGCTGGCGCGGCATCCCCGCATGGTGGAGGCCCGGGAGAAGGCGCGGGCGGTGATCGAGCGGGTCGGGCTGGGCGGCAAGGCCGATCACGCGGCGTCCGGGCTCACCCTGGCCGAGCGGAAGCGGCTCGAGCTCGCCCGGGCGCTGGCCACCGAGCCGACCCTCCTGTTGCTCGACGAGGTGATGGCCGGGCTCAACGCGACCGAGATCGCGGCCATCGTGAGCCTCGTCCAGCGCATCAACGAGGACGGCGTATCCATCCTGCTGATCGAGCACAACATGCGGGCGGTGATGACCCTCTCTCACCGCATCGCGGTCCTGAGCTTCGGGGAGAAGATCGTGGAGGGCCCGCCCGCCACGGTTGCCAATCACCCGCGCGTGATCGAGGCCTACCTGGGCGAGGAGTATGTCCACACTCCTGCGCGTTGACGGGATCGAGGTCGGCTACGGCGACCTGACCGCGGTCGGCGACGTCTCGCTCGAGGTGCGCGAGGGCGAGGCGGTGGCGCTGATCGGCGCCAACGGCGCGGGCAAGACCACCACGCTGCGCGCGGTCTCCGGCCTGCTGCCCCTCCGCCGGGGGCGCATCGAGTTCGAGGGCCAGCGGCTCGATGGGCTCACCTCCGCCCAGATCGTGGCCCGCGGCATCGCCCACGTGCCGGAGGGCCGCCAGCTCTTCCCGACGATGACCGTCCTGGAGAACCTCGAGCTGGGGGCCCGGACTCGGGCCGCGCGGTCGCGACGGGACGAGAGCCTCGGGCGGGTCTTCGACCTGTTTCCCCGGCTCCGGGAGCGGTCCGAGCAGCTGGCCGGGACCCTCTCGGGTGGCGAGCAGCAGATGTGCGCGATCGGCCGGGGGCTCATGGCCTGCCCGCGGCTACTGATGCTGGACGAGCCGAGCCTCGGCCTGGCCCCGGTCATGGTGAAGGCGATCTTTGAGGACCTCGGTCGTATTAACGTACAAGGACTGACTATTCTGCTGGTCGAGCAGAACGTCCTGCGATCCCTGCAGCTGGCCCACCGGGGCTACGTGCTCGAGAACGGCCGGGTGACCCGGTCGGGGACCGGGCCGGAGCTGCTCGCCAGCGGGCACATCAAGCAGGCGTACCTGGGGCTCTGAGAGCGAAAACCCGTATAATTCGTTCCGCTGCGGGCCGAGAATAGGATCGTGCGCCGCTTCATCAGGACCTTCCTCGCCCCCTTCCTGCTGCTGGCGATCCCGCTGGGGATTCTGGCCGGGCTCGGATTCGTCGCCGCCCACCGCCAGCTCGTCCGGACCCGCGAAGCCGCGGTCGGCCGGACCGTGGACGCGGTGACCGCGCTCGTCGCCGACTACCAGGAGTCATTGCGTCGCGAGACGATCCTCCTGGCCAGCGATCCCGCGGTGGTCGAGGGAACCGCGAGAGGGGACTGGGCGATCCTGGCGCGCGGCGCCTCCCCGCGGGTGCTGGCCGTCACGCGCGACGGGCTGGCCGACTTCATCACGATCCGCGACGCGCGCGGCACGCCGCTGGTGCAGGTGCCGGCGAGCCCGCCCCCGAGCCTCCCCGGGACGCCGGCGGTCAGCGAGCCGGTCCTGACCCTTCGGCTGGCGGGCGGTCAGCCGTACTTCCTGGTCACGGCGCCGGTGCAGAGCCCGGCCGGACGGGAGCCGGCCGGCGGCCCCGGCACGGTGGTGGCGGGCCGGCGCCTCGAGGGGCTCGGCGCTCTGCTGGACCGGCTCCCCGCCCGCCCGGCGGTCGTGTTCGTCGCGGGGGACCGGGTGCTCGCGGCCAGCCGGAGCGACCTGCCGGCGAGCGGCTGGTCCCGCGCGGCCACCGTCGGCGCCACCGAGGTGGGGGGCGAGCCCTTCGCGGTTCGCCGCCTGGCGGATCCCGTGGTGACGTCGCCCGACGGCGGCCTCTGGGTGACGCTGCCGGTCCTGGAGTTCGTGCGGGCCGAGCGCCGGCTCCTGCTCGAGTTCTTCGCCCTGCTCGGAGCCGGCGCCGTGGTGCTGGCGGGCGTGGTGCTGGCATTCCTGCCGGTGGCCCGCCGTCGACCGCGGCCGCCGGCCGGATCGGCGCCGCCCCCGGACGGCGCCCGGGTAGCGCTCGAGCGGCGCAACCGCGAGCTGGAAGCGCTGAACGCGGTGTTCTCGACGATGAGCGGCGGCGGCGACCTCGCGGCCACCGCCAGCGAGACGCTCGAGGTCGTGCGCGGCCTCGCGCGCATGGACGTCGGTGCGATCTTCCGGCTGGACCACGACGGCGGCCGGCTCGTCCTGGAAGGTCAGAGCGGTCTCGATCCCCGCTACCTCGATCGCTCGCGCACCCGCCCGGTCGAGGGCTCCCACATGGGCGACGCCGTGCGCAGCGGCCAGATCCTGGTCACCCACCTGGACGCCTCGCCGCCCTCGGAAGCCCAGATCCGGGAGATGGCGGCCGAGCGGGCCCACCGGACGCAGCTCGCGCTGCCGATCCCGGTCGAGAACCGGACCTGGGGCGTGATGGCGCTCGTGTCCAAGGAGGAGCGCGAGTTCGCGCCGGAGGAGCTGGCGGTCCTCTCGGGCGTGGCCCAGCAGGTGGGCCTGGCGGTCGAGCGGGCCCAGCTCCGCGACACCGCGGCGGCGCGTCTGAACCGGCTCGAAGCCCAGCGCACCATCGAGCGGCACATCTCCGAGCAGCTCGAGACCGAGGAGCTCCTCGTGGTCATCGCGCGCTCCGCCCAGCGGCTGATCGGGGGGACGTTCTCGGCGCTGTACCTGCTGGAAGGCGACACCCTGCATCCGCGGGCCTGGTCGGATGTCCCGGACTGGATCCGGGACGTTCGATTCGAGATCGGCACCGGCGTGGCGGGCAGCGCGCTGGCCGCGGGCCGGGGGGCGCTCGTCAACGACTATGCGAGCGCGCCCGGCGCGCTGGCCGAGTTCATCCCGTTCACGAGCCGGCTGCTGGCCGCGCCCCTCATGGCGGGCGACCGTCCGCTGGGCGTGATGACCGCGGGGCGCGGGCCCGGCGCGCCCGCGTTCACCGAGGACGATCTCTCCATCCTGGCCGACTTCGCCACGCAGGCCGCGGTGGCGATCGAGCACGCCCGCCTCTTCGACGAGGCCACGCGCAACGCGGCCCAGTACCAGGCGCTCCTCGAGGTGAGCGGTGCGGTCAGCTCGACCCTCGACGTGGAGCGGGTCCTGGACCTGGTGCTGGATCGGTGCCGGGCGCTGCTGGGGGTGGCCGCGGTCGGCGTCATGCGGGTGGACCGGGAAACCGGGGTGGTGGCCTTCGAGCGCGGACGCGGTCTGTCGCCCGGGTTCATCGCCTCGCTGCGCATGCGTCCGGGTGAGGGCACCGTCGGCCGGGCGATCGAGCAGCGCGTGCCGGTGTGGAGCGAGGACGTGCTGAACGATCCGGTGCTGGCGATCGGCGCGGAGACGCGCGAGCTGATCCAGCGCGAGGGATACCGCGCGGTCCTCTCCGTGCCCCTGCTCACCAAGGGCGATTCGCAGGGGGCGGTCGCCGCGTACTGGTGGGAGCCGCACACGCCGTCGGCTGAAGAGATCTCGATCATGACCGCGCTCGCCGGACAGGCGGCCACCGCGCTCGACAACGCGCGCCTCTTCGCGCAGGAGCGTGACCGGAAGGCCTCGCTCTCGTCGCTGCTCGAGATCAACAAGAAGATCGGGGCGCTCGCGGCGCCCGAGAGCCTGCTGACCTCCATCGCGGAAGAGGCGGCGCGGCTGCTCGGCGTCGACAACGCGGGCTTCCGGCTGCTCGAGGGCGAGGACCTGGTGGTGGCGGGCCTCGCGGGCACCGCGGCCCAGAGCATGCTGCGCCAGCGGATCAAGGTGGGCGAGAGCCTGACCGGCAAGGTGCTCGCCACCGGTCAGGCGCTCATGTGCGAGCTCGCGTCGAGCGGCATGCTGCCCGAGCACCTGGCCGCGGATCAGCAGCTGGGCTACACGCACTACCTCGGGGTGCCGCTCCTGGTCGGCGAGCGGGCCATCGGGGTGCTGACCTTCCGTGGGCGCCGGGCCTTCACCGCGCGCGAGCAGGAGCTGGGGGAGTCCTTCGCGGGCCAGGCCGCCATCGCCATCGATCACGCGCGCCTCTATCGCGAGGCCTCCGAGCAGGCGGATCGGATGCGGGTGGTGGCCGAGATGGGGCGCGTGCTGGTGTCCACGCTCGACGAGGCCCGGGTGCTCGAGATCGTCGCGACCCAAGCCCACGAATCACTCGGGAAGCTCGACATCGCCATCTGGCTGCAGGAGGAGACCGACGGGCCGCTGCATATGGTGGCCGGCCAGGGGCCGTTCTCCGGCGCGCTCACCGGGCGCGCCCAGCCGCTCAACGCCCACGAGGGCGTGGTCGGCCGGGCCCTCGAGGAGCGCGCCCCGGTGTGGACGACCGACGTGCTGCACGATCCCCGGATCCAGCTCCGCCCCGAGTCGCGGCGCTGGAACGAGGAGATCGGCGCGCGCTCCATCCTCGCGGTGCCCCTCATCCGGGAGCACCTCCGGGGCGCCCTCGTCGTGTATCGGCCCGCCGGCCAGTCATTCCTCAGCCGCGAGATCGAGTACCTCTCGGCGTTCACGAACCAGGTCGCGGTCGCGCTGGAGAACGCCCGGCTCTACCAGACCCTCGACATCAGGGTGCGGGAGCTCTCCGTCCTCCACGAGCTGTCCCGCGCGGTCACCGGCCAGCTCGACCAGGCCGGGATCCTGGACACCCTGCATCAGCAGGTGCCTCGCGTCCTGGACGTCCGGCACATGTCGGCCGTGCTGCTGGACGAGGAGCACGATCGGCTGAACGTGGTGCTGCGCGTGCGGGACGGGCGCCGGTGCGACGAGGAGGAGCCCCACTCCTACTCCCTCGACCAGGCCGGCCTCACCACGATCGTGCTCAAGAGCGGCCGGCCGATCCGGAGCTCGGACTACCTCGCCGAGTGCCGGCGACACGGGGTGGCGCCGGTCGCGAACGCGATGGACATGCCGCACGTCCTCATCGTTCCGATGACCGCGGGTGACCGCGCGATCGGGCTGATACTGCTGCGCAGCCAGGACCGCGCGTTCACCGAGGCGGACGAGCGGCTGCTCGTCAACATCGCCCAGCTCGTCGCCCTCATGCTGCGGAGCGCCCGTCTCTACGAGGAGCGCACGCGGGCCCTCGGCGAGCTCGGCGCGGCCCAGGACCAGCTCGTGCGCACCGAGAAGCTGCGCGCCCTCGGCGAGATGGCCTCGGGGGTGGCCCACGACTTCAACAATCTGCTCGCCTCCATCCTGGGCCGCTCCCAGCTTCTGCTCGAGCGCGTCCAGGACGTCAAGCTGCGCCAGTGGCTCAAGGTCATCGAGCGGGCGGCGCTGGACGGCGCCCGCACCGTGCGCCGACTGCAGGACTTCACCGGGATCCGGCGCGACCAGCCGGCGGTCGAGGTGGACCTCAACCAGGTCGTCCAGCAGGTCCTCGAGACCACCGAGTCGATCTGGCGGCAGGACCGCCGCCGGACCGGGGGCGAGATCCAGGTGGAGACCGATCTGGCCGAGGGGCTGCCGCCGGTGGCGGGCGACCCGGCCGAGCTGCGCGAGGCCTTCACCAATCTCGTGCTCAATGCGGTCGACGCGATGCCGAAGGGCGGGACGCTGACCCTGCGGACCGAGATCACCGACGGGCAGGTGCAGGTCGAGGTGCGGGACACCGGGATGGGCATTCCCGAGCACATTCGCGAGAAGATCTTCGACCCGTTCTTCACCACCAAGGGGCCGAAGGGGACCGGTCTCGGCCTCTCGATGGCCTATGGTATTCTCCAGCGCCACAACGGGCGGATCACGGTCGAGAGCGAAGAGGGCCATGGCACGATCTTCCGCCTGCTGTTCCCGGTGGCGGTCTCGGGCTCGGTGAGCGAATCGGCCCCGCCGGTCGCGGCCGTCGCCGCCGCGCTGGTCTCGCGGCACTGCCTGGTCGTGGACGACGAGCAGGAGGTGGGCGAGGTGGTGGCGGACATCCTGACCACCGCCGGCCACACCGCGGTGACGGTGCAGAGCGGGCAGGAGGCGGTGGGCCGGATCGAGGCCGAACGGTTCGACGTGGTCTTCACGGACCTGGCGATGCCCGGCATGACGGGCTGGCAGGTGGCGCGCGCGGTCAAGGACCGGGCGCCGGGAGTGCCGGTGGTGATGATGAGCGGATTCGGGGTGGAGGTGGCGCCGGGGGATCTGTCCACGCGCGGCGTGGACCTGGTCCTGGCCAAGCCGCTCCAGATCCAGGACGTCCTGCGCGCGCTGACCGCGCTCCAGCCGGGGCTCGGCCGGTCGTGACCAGCCCCATCATCACGGAGGCGGTGCGCGCGCTCGTCGATCGGCGCGATCTGAGCCGCCTCGAAGCCGCCGCCGCGATGGAGGCGATCATGTCGGGCGCAGCCACCAACGCCCAGATCGCCGCGTTCCTCACCGGGCTGCGCATGAAGGGCGAGACGTTCGAGGAGCTGATCGGCTTCGCCCAGGTGATGCGCCAGAAGGTGGTCAAGGTCCGGGCGAGCGGCGCGGATCTCGCCCAGACCGGCACGGACCGGGAGATGCTGATCGACACCTGCGGGACCGGGGGTGACGCGTCCGGCACGTTCAACGTCTCGACCGCGACCGCGTTCGTGGCCGCGGGCGCGGGGGTAAAGGTGGCCAAGCACGGCAACCGCTCGGTGTCCTCGCTCTGCGGGTCCGCCGACGTGGTGGAGGCCCTCGGGATCAACATCGAGCTGAGCCCCCCCAGGGTGGCGCGCTGCGTGGACGAGGTAGGCATCGGCTTCCTCTACGCGCCGCTGCTGCACACCGCGATGAAGCACGTGATGCCCGCGCGCCGCGAGATGGGGGTGCGCACCGTCTTCAACATGCTGGGGCCGCTCACCAATCCCGCGGGGGCCAACGCGCAGGTGATCGGGGTCTACGCGGCCGCGCTCACCGAGTTGCTCGCCCACGCGCTCGCCGAGCTGGGCACCATCCGCGCTTTCGTGGTCCACGGCGCCGACGGGCTCGACGAGATCTCGAACACCGGCGAGAGCACCATCGCCGAGGTGCACGAGGGGGTGGTGCGGACCACCCGCGTGCGCCCGGAGGACTTCGGCATGCCGCGGGCCGCCATCGGCGATCTGCAGGGCGGCGACCGGCAGGAGAACGCCGATATCATCCGGCGCCTGCTCGGAGGAGAGCCGGGGCCGCGCCGCGACATCGTGCTGATGAACGCGGCAGCGGCGCTGGTCGCGGGTAGCAAGGCGCGCGACTTCAAGGAGGGGGTGGGGCTGGCCGCCCGGTCGATCGATTCGGGAGCCGCCGCCGGGAAGCTGGACGCGCTGATGACGCTCTCGCAGCGCCTGAGCGCCGAGGCTCCCGTCTAGCCTCCCCGGAGGCGCCGTTTGGGCCCCATTGACCCCATGAGGGCCGCCCGGGTACAATGAGGCCGGTCGCAGTAACTACCTGTCGCGCCTGAATGAATCCCGATTCGATGCTCGACGAGGACGTTGAGCGGCCACAGGAGTTCTAGAACACTGAGCGTGGGGGCTCACTTTGGCCAGTCGCGTGCCGCGGTATCACCAGATCGCTCAGGCGCTTCGCGAGCGAATCGCCACGTCGGGCCAGGGGCCCGGTGAGCGCCTGGACAATCAGCGCAGCCTCGCGCGGGAGTTCGGTGTCACCCTGATGACGCTCCGCCATGCGCTCGACCTGCTCGAGCGCGACGGCCTCATCGCCCGCCGGCACGGCCTCGGGACCTTCGTCGCGCGCCCCGCCATCGACTACGACATCCTGCAGCGCCGCGCGCTCGCCGGAGATCTCTCGGCCCTGGGCGAGGACGTGGCGACGCGGTTCCTCCGGAGCCACTTCGCGGCCGCCGACCGGCGCGTGGCCGAGGCGCTGGGGCTGGCGGAGCACGCGGACGTGTTCGTGCTCGAGCGGCTCCGGCTCGTGGACGGCGAGCCGGTGAGCTTCCAGACGTCGTACCTGCCCGCCGCGCTCGGCCGGGAAGTCTCCCGCGCCGACCTCGCGGTGACGCCGCTCCGCCAGGTGCTGACCTTCAAGCTCGGCCTCGAGATCACCGCCGCCCGCGAGACCGTCTCCGCGGTGCCGCTCGATCGTCGCGCCGCCCACGAGCTGGGCTGCCGTCCCGGCGTCGCCGCCTTCCGCTCCGACCGCGTCTCGGTGGGCCCGGACGGCACCCCGATCGTCTACGACCGCGTCTTCATCCCGGGCGACCGCTTCCGCATCACCCGTAATATCAGATACGAGACTGAACTTTTCCAAGCTCAACCGCTATGAAAGGCCAAGCATGAAGATCCTCGTCATGATCAAGCAGGTTCCCGACACGGCGACGCAGGTGAAGATCGGCGGGGACGGGCGCGCCATCGACACCACCGGCATCACCTGGATCGTCTCCCCGTACGACGAGTTCGCGGTGGAGGAGGCGCTCCGGATCAAGGAGAAGCGCGGGCAGGGCGAGGTGGTCGCGGTCTCGCTCGGGCCCGACCGCGGCAAGGAGGCGCTGCGCTCGTGCCTGGCCATGGGCGCCGACCGGGCCATCCACCTGAACGATCCGGCCTGGGCCGAGGCCGATACGCTGGCGACCGCGCGCGCGCTCGCGGGCGTGATCAAGCAGGAAGCACCCGCGCTGGCCCTCTTCGGCCGGCAGGCCATCGACGACGATATGGGCGCGGTGGCCGCGCAGGTCGCCGAGGTGCTGGGCTGGCCGTGTGCCTCCTGGATCATGGAAGAGGCGGTGGACGAGAGCGGCAAGACGATCCGGGTGGGACGCCAGGTGGAGGGCGGGCTCGAGATCTTCGATCTGCCTCTGCCCGCGGTGGCCTCCGCGCAGAAGGGGCTCAACGAGCCGCGCTATCCCACGCTGAAGGGGATCATGGGCGCCAAGAAGAAGGAGATCAAGGACGTGAAGGCCGCCGATCTCGGCCTCGCGGCCGAGCCGCCCGCGCTGAGCGTCGTCAAGCTCGAGAGCCTGCCGCCCCGCCCGCCCGGTCGCATCATCCAGGGTGAGCCCGCGGCCGCCGCCAAGGAATTGGTCCGCGCCCTTCGAGAAGACTCCAAAGCCATCTAACGTCGCACAACGATAAAGGGGATCGAGATGCCCGGCGCGTACTGGAGCATGGTGGAGGACGATCGGCAGGGCGCACCCAAGAAGGTGATGGCCGAGGTGCTGGGCGAAGCCTCGCGCCTGGCCGGCGCCGCGGGGGCGCAGGCCGAGGCGGTGTGGGTGACCGACAAGGCCACGCCGGAGGGCTTGAAGCAGCTCGGGGAGTGGGGCGCCAGGCGCGTGTGGCTGTTCGAGAACGCGGCGTTCGCGCCGTACCGGGCTGAGGTCTGGACGCCGGTGGTGGCGGACCTGGTTGGCAAGGAGACGCCGCAGGCCATCTTCGCGCCAGTAACCACGCGGCAGCGCGAGTTCATGGCCCGGCTGGCCGCGCGCCTGGGCGCGGGGCTCGCCGCCGACTCCACCGTTCTGACCGCCGAGGGCGGCAAGCTGGTGGCGACCCGGCCGGTCTACGCGGGCAAGCTGCTCGCCAAGATGACGTGGGCCAAGACGCCGTGGATGGCGACGCTGCGGCCCAACGTGTTCCGCCCCGGCGACGGGGCGGGTGCCGCGGCGACGGTGGAGAAGCCCACCGCCAGCATCCCGACCGAGAGCATGAAGCTGGTCGAGCGCAAGCAGGAGGCGAACACCGGCCTGCCCGAGCTGACCGAGGCGGAGATCGTCGTCTCAGGCGGTCGTGGCCTCAAGGGTCCCGAGAACTTCGTCATCCTGGAAGAGCTCGCCAAGGTCATGGGCGCGGCGGTCGGCGCCTCCCGCGCCGCGGTGGACGCGGGCTGGCGACCGCATCGCTTCCAGATCGGCCAGACCGGCCGCACGATCTCGCCCAAGCTCTACCTGGGCTTCGGCATCTCGGGGGCCATCCAGCACCTGGCCGGCATGCGGACGTCGAAGGTGATCTGCGCGATCAACAAGGATCCGGAAGCTCCGATCTTCAAGATCGCGGACTACGGCATCGTCGGCGACCTCTTCGAGGTCGCCCCCCTGCTGACCAAGGAGTTCAAACAGCTCCTGGAGAAATAAACGCCAGGGAGATGTAGACGGTTGTCCGCGGACTGGGGGAGTGCGGGGGCCATTTCTAGGCCCCCGCTTATGAAGAGCTTAAAAGGCAGTAAACGGAAAGGAAGCCGGTGAACCTCGACCTCACGGAAGAGCAGGCCATGATCCGGGACCTCACCCGCGATTTCGCGGAGAAAGAGGTGCGCCCGATCGCGGAGGCCATCGACCGTGAGGCGCGCTTCCCCCGGGAGACGGTGTCCCGCATGGCCGAGCTGGGCCTGATGGGCGTCGCGGTGCCGGAAGCCCACGGCGGCGCCGGGGGCGACACGGTGGGCTACGCGCTCGCCGTCGAGGAGCTGGCCCGGGCCTGCGCCTCCCACGCGGTCATCATGTCGGTCAACAACTCGCTCTACTGCGACCCGGTGTGCAAGCACGGCACCGAGGAGCAGAAGGCGCGCTTCCTGACCCCCTTCGCGTCCGGGCG
>DATFUK010000260.1:0-3498 GCA_035260865.1 Candidatus Methylomirabilota bacterium
CTCTTCCTCGACTACTACGTCTCCGGCCTCACCGCGGGCGCCGTCAAGGGGTAGAACCCCCGCCCCTATGTCTTCCCGCGCCCGCGTCACCGCGCGGCGCCGTCGTGAGGTCGGCCTCGCCTACCTCCTGCTCGCCCCGACGCTGCTGCTCCTCGGCGGTGTGCTGGCCTATCCGCTCGGCTGGGAAGTCTGGACGAGCTTCACCAGTCTCTCGCCGCTGCAAGAGGGAGGCACCGCGTTCGTCGGGCTCGAGAACTACCGCCGTCACCTCGAGGATCCACAGTTCTGGATCGCGGCGACCGTCACCGTGGTCCACGCGGTGGTCACGACGGTGGCCAAGCTCGCCCTCGGCCTGGGGTTCGCCCTGCTGCTCGCCCGTCCGTTTCGCGGCCGGGCCTTGGTCTTTCTGGCCGTGTTCCTCCCCTGGGCGTACCCGGCCAGCGTGAGCGTGATCGGCTGGTACTGGACGCTGAGCCCCCCGATCACCACCGCCTACAGTGTGTTCATGGGGACCCTGAAGTACGCGGTGGACGGCGCGCTCGGCACCGGGGCCTGGGCGTTCCTGAGCGTGACGCTGTTCAACATCTGGCGCGGCAGCTCGTTCATCGGGGTGCTGCTCCTCGCCGGCATCAACGCGGTGCCTCCCGAGCTGTTCGAGTACGCGACGCTCGAGTCCAAGAGCGCGTGGCAGCGGTTCTGGGCGGTGACGGTACCGCTGCTCCGGCCGTTCCTCGCCCTCGGCGTCTTCCTGTCGCTCACCACCGGGTTCGCCGATCTCGCCAACGTCTGGATGCTGACCGCCGGCCGGATCGTATTCCCGATCATCGGGACGCACGCCTACTGGCTCGCCATCAAGGCGGGCGAATTCGGATCCGCCTCCGCCCTGTCGCTGATGCTGGTGCCCTTCCTCCTCGCCGCGTTGCTGGTGCTCTTCCGCCTCTTCGATCCGCCGGAGCGGGAGGCCGCGTGAGCCCGCGGGGGTGGTGGCGAAGGTCCGGGCACCGGGGCCTCGTGCTGCTCGCGACCGTGTACTGCCTCTTCCCGATCTACTTCGTGCTCGTCCAATCGCTCAAGACCGCGGAGGAGGATATCTTCGGGAACCCGTTCATTGTCCTCCACCCCACCCTGGAGAACTTCGAGGAGCTATTCGTCCCGCGGGGCGAGCCCCGGGGGTTCGTCGGCACCGCGCTGCGCCGCTCCTACCCGTTCTTCGTGTGGCTCGAGAACACCTTCGTGGTCTTCACCGGCACGGTGGTCCTCACCCTCGGGGCCGCGGTGGCCGCCGCCTACGCGCTCGGCCGCCTGCGGCCCCCCGGCTTCCGGTGGTGGCGACGAGTGATCTTCGCGACCTACGTGATCCCCCAGACCATCCTGTTCGTGCCGCTCTACCACGTGGTCAACGCCCTCGGGCTCGACGACAACCTGCTCGTCCTCGTGCTCGTCTATCCCACCACCGCGCTCCCCTTCTGCGTGTGGATGCTCTCGGCCTATTTCCAGCATCTGCCCCGTGAGATCGAGGAGGCGGCCCTCATCGAGGGGGCCAGCCGCGCCACCGCCTTCTTCCGGATCATCCTGCCGCTGAGCCGGCCCGTCCTGGTTGCGGCCGGCATCTTCACGCTCGGCACCATCGCGAGCGACTTCACGCTGGCCTCGGTGTTCCTCCTGAGCGACATCAACCAGACCGTCCCGGCCGGGCTCGGCTCCATGGACGTCGCGCTCGACGAGCTACTCGCGGTGGCGGGCATCAACCTGATGGCGATTCCGATCGTGGCGATCTCTGCCTGCTTCGCCCGCGGGTACGTCCGCGGCCTCACCGCGGCGATGCTGGAGGGGGCGTGATCGGCGCCCGGATCCGGATCACCCGGTGGAGCGCGTTCTCGGCCACGTAGAGATTGCCCGCCGCGTCCACCGCGATCCCCTCGGGGTCTCCGAGATCCCGGGCGACGACGGTCACCATCCCAGTCGCGGATACCCGGAAGATTTGCCGGATCTGGAACCCGCTGCTGACGAAGACGCTCCCGTCGGGTCCCACCGTCATGTGGGTGCGGTGGTAGTGCCCCGAGGGCAGGCGCGCCAGCGGCCGGAGCACCGCATCGACCCCGAGCGTGAAGAGCTGCCCCAGCGAGTCGAGCAGGACGACGGCGTCCGACGGAGTCGTCGCCACCGAGATGAACCGGAAGAGCGGCTCGCTCCCGGCCGGCGGCACCGAGCGGGCGGGCAGGATCGGGGGGATCAGATCGAATCGTCTCGGCAACGGGAGGTCCTCGCCGGGATCGAGTCGGATCACCACCGGCCCGTGGTAGGCGCCGTCGCCCAGCCCTTCGAAGCTGTTCGGCGGCGGTACTTCCGCGCGCTGCTGGACCTCGGGGCTGACGTAGTCGAGCACCACCAGACGACCGCGTGGATCGACGGCCAGGCTCGATCCTCCGAGGAGATGGTTCAGGCCGACCCCCAGCAGCGTCATGCCTCCGTGGGCGTCCAGCCGGTAGACGCGATTGCCGTTCTCCTCGCCCATGAAGAGATCGCCCGAGCGTGGGTCCAGCGCGAGACTCCCGAACGCAGCCTTCCGGGGCCCTCCGGAGAAGGGAACGACCACCCGGGGGGCGCGGGAGGCGTCGAGGGGGAGCGCGGCGACCTCGAGCCGGTAGATCTCGGCGGCGGCGTCGCCGCGCCAGCCGTGGCTCAGGATCACCAGGCGCGCGGACGCGTCCACCGCGAGCTGCACGGGCCGCGGCACCCCGACCACCACGACCTCGGCGCGAAGATCCGGAGCCACCTCGAAACTGGAACCGGCCGGGGCCAGGCCCGCGAGCACGACGCACACCGCGCCCAGGCCGCCACCGATTCCGAGGGAGCACCTCAGCCTTGACATGTGGAATCTCCGAGTGCTAGTGTCCGCCCGTCGAAGCCGCCGGCCGATCGTGGCCGTGGTGTGGTGAGCCTACAGCGTCCGTCCGGATCAAATGTCCACGTCTCCAAGCGGGAGGTGTACTGATGATCTCGCGATCTTGCGTCCTGTTCACGCTGGTCCTCCTCCTGATCGGCCTCGGGGCCGATTCCGCGCCCGCTCAGAGCGACAATGCTCCCAAGGGCGTCAAGTCCAAGGGGCTGGTCACGTCGCTGGGAGGGTTCAGGGACACCGTCAACATGCCCGTCGTCGTGACCGGCGCCACCGTGGAGCTCGAGCCCGGCGGGCGAACCGGGCGTGAGCAGTTCCGCGTGCCCACCTACGTCTACGTGATCGAGGGCATTCTCACGACCGATTACGAGGCAGGACCGGTGGGTATCAAGGGCGCCCAGTACCACGCGGCCGGCCAATCCTTCATGGATCAGGGCGGATGGTGGCACAACCACGCCAACGGGACCGACAAGCCCGTGAAATACCTGATCCTCCACCTCGGCTACCCCGGCCACCCGGCGGCCGTGCAGAAGGCCGAGCCGGAGTAGCCCCGCTCCGTCACTCCCGGACGCGACGCGGCGGGCGCGCTCGGCCCGTCG
>DATFUK010000261.1:0-5306 GCA_035260865.1 Candidatus Methylomirabilota bacterium
ACCAGACCGCGAGGGCAACCACGACCACCACGAGACCGATGCGGATGCCGAGCTGACGACGCATCCTAGGCGCTCGACTCCTTGTCGCCGGCGGCCGGCACGATGCGCCCGATGGAGCCCCGCTCGAAGTCGAGCTTGACCTGGTCCGCGACCTTGAGGGTCACGGTGTGCTCGGACAACCCCACCACGGTGCCGTAGAGCCCACCGGTGGTGACGACGCGGTCGCCCTTCTTGATCGCCCGCAGGAGATCCTCGCGCTCTCGCCGCTGCTTCTGCTGGGGGCGGATGATCAGGAAGTACATGATGGCGAACATGCCGATCATCAGCGGGAGCACCGACATGATGCCGCCGCTGCTTCCTCCGCCTCCGGGCGACGGCGCCATGGCGTATGCGAAATCGATCATGAAGATCGGGCCTCCGGGTCAGCGGGAATGTCGGCCGAGCCGCGCAGGGATTCTACCCCATAACGCTCCAGAAACCGAGACCGGAACGCGGCGAAGTCGCCTTCCGCCACCGCCTCGCGCATCTGCCGCATGAGTCCCAGGTAGAAGGTCAGGTTGTGCAGCGATAGGAGCCGGTAGCCGAGGAGCTCGCGCGCGGCGAAGAGGTGGCGAAGATAGGCCCGCGAGAACCGCCGGCACGCCTCGCACGGGCACGCGGGGTCGAGCGGCGCCGGATCGTGCCGGAAGCGGGCGTTCTCGATGTTGAGCGGCCCGTCCGGGGTGAAGGCCTGGCCGTTGCGCGCGTTGCGAGTCGGCATCACGCAATCGAAGAGATCGACGCCGCGGGCCACCGCCTCCACCAGATCGCCGGGCTTGCCCACCCCCATGAGGTAACGCGGGCGGGCGGCGGGCAAGCGCGCGGCCACCAGCTCCGCGATGTCGTAGAGCTCGGGCTTGGGCTCGCCCACCGCGAGCCCGCCGATCGCGTAGCCCGGCAGGTCGAGTGCGCAGGTCTCCTCCACCGCCCGGAGCCGCAGCGCGGGCGAGGTGCCGCCCTGCACGATTCCGAAGAGCGCGCCCGGCGCGCCCGCGGCCCGGTGCGCCGCGACCGCTCGGTGCAGCCACCGGAGGGTGAGGGCGAGCGAGCGCTCGGTCGCGGCCAGGGTGGCCGGATGCTCGAGGCATTCGTCCAGCGGGTGGAGCACGTCCACGCCGAGCGCGTGCTGGACGGCCACGACCGACTCGGGCGTCAGCGTGCGGAGCGATCCGTCCACGTGGGAGCGGAACTCGACACCCTCCTCTCCGATGCGCCGCAGGTCGGAGAGGCTCCACACTTGGAAGCCGCCCGAGTCGGTCAGGATGGGCCCGTCCCAGGCCATGAAGCGGTGCAGTCCGCCCAGCTCTCGGACCAGCTCGTGCCCGGGACGGAGAAGCAGATGGTAGGTATTGGACAGGACGATCTGGGCACCGGCCGCGAGAAGATCCGCCGGACTCAGACTCTTGACCGTGCCCTGTGTCGCCACCGGCATGAAGGCGGGCGTGTCCACGCAGCCGTGGGCGGTGCGCATGCGGCCGAGACGCGCGGACCCGTCGGTCCGGATCAGCTCGAAGCCGAAGGGCGCCGCGCTCACTGGATCAGCATCGCGTCGCCGTACGAGTAGAAGCGGTAGCGCGCGGCGACCGCGTGCCGATAGGCGTCCAGGATCAGCTCACGTCCCGCGAGCGCGGCCACGAGCACGAGGAGGGTCGAGCGCGGCAGGTGGAAATTGGTGATGAGCGCGTCGACCACGCGGAAGGGGTGGCCGGGCCGGATGAAGAGATCGGCCGCGCCCGGCCCCTCGCGCAGGCACCCGTCCTCGCCCGCGGCCCACTCGAGCGCCCGGGTCGTGGTCGTCCCCACCGCGACGACGCGACGGCCCTCGCGCTTCGCCTCGTGGACGGCGCGCGCGGTCTCCTCGGGAATCTCGATCGGCTCCGCCTCCATGCGATGCTCGTCGACCTGTGCGGCCCGGAGGGGGCGGAACGTTCCCGGCCCCACGTGCAGCGTCAGGAAGTGCACCGCGACCCCACGTTCCGCCAGCCGGGCCAGCAGCTCGGGCGTGAAGTGCAGGCCCGCGGTGGGCGCCGCCACCGATCCCTCGTCCCGCGCGTACACCGTCTGGTACCGCTCGCGATCCTCCGGCTTCGGCGCGTCGTGCCGCTCGATGTACGGCGGCAGCGGCGGCAACCCATGCCGCTCGAGCAATTCCCGAACCGCCCACGGCCCGTCGATCTCCACCACCCGCGCCCCGCTCGCGGCCTCGCCCACGATCCGCGCCCGCGCAGCCCCGCCCGCCAGCTCCACGCTCGCCCCCACCCGACACCGCCGCCCGGGCTGCACGAGCGCTTCCCACCGCTCCTCCGACACCGGCCGCAGCAGCAAGAGCTCCACCGGTCCGCCACCCTCGACCGCGATACCCAGCAACCGCGCCGGAATCACCCGACTCCGATTCGCCACCAGACAGTCCCCGGGCCTCAGGAGCTCACCCAGGTCGGCAAACTGGCGGTCTTCCCACGAGCGGCGAGCGCGATCGAGCACGAGCAACCGCGAAGCATCCCGAGGCTCCGCGGGCTCCTGCGCGATCAACTCCGCCGGCAGGGAATAATCGAACAGGGAAACGTCCATAGCGCAACGAAGTGTAACAAAGAGAGAGAATCCGGGGGGTCGGGTGGGGCGGGGGCGCACCGCACGAGCAAGAGCTACCCGATCCGCGCCCCCGGCTCCACCTCGAGATCCGGCGCCAGGAGAACGACCTCGCCCGCCGAGTTGTACGCGCCCAGCACGAGCACCTCGGAGACGAACGGCCCGATCCGCTTCGGGGGGAAGTTGACGACCGCGACCACGCGCCGGCCCACGAGCGCGGCGGGCGCGTAGTGATCGGTGATCTGCGCGCTGGACCGCTTGACGCCGAGCGGCCCGAAGTCGATCTCGAGCTTGAGCGCCGGCCGCCGCGCCTCGGGGAACTCCTGCGCGGATACCACCACGCCCACGCGCATGTCCACGCGCGCGAACTCGTCCCAGGTGAGGCTCGAGCCGGTCGAAGTGCTCAGCGGGTCGCGGACACGCCGGGCAGCGTGGCGAGTGACGCGCCCGGGTAGTAGTAAGCGACGATCTGCTGGGCGTTGTAGCCCTGGTCGGCCATGGTCTTGGCGCTCCACTGGTCGAGCCCGACCCCATGGCCGTAGCCGCGGCCGACGAAGCGGGCCACCGAGCCCGCCACCGCCACCGCGAAGAGCGTGCTCTTGAGCGTGTCGTACCCGACCAGGCGCCGCAGGTCGTTGCCCCGGAGGGTCACCGTGCCCGCGGTGCCGCGGATCGCGATCCGCGCCACCCGGAGGGACGTGCTCCGCTCGAGCACGTCGAGCGCCACCACGCGCCCCACCGAGACCCCGCCCCGCAGGAGCGCGGCCGAGAGATCGGCGAGGGGCAGATCGAGGCGCCAGCGCTGGTGCGGCGAGCCGGAGGGGAACTCGACGCGCACCGGCTTGAGGGCCGGCATGTTCCCCGTCGCGAACACCACGCGGGGATCCTCGGTGTATCCGCCGCTATCGGTATGGTAGAAGGCGGGGAACAGCTCGCCGTTCCACAGCAGGACCTGGCCAACCGTCTCGTTCACCGCCACCCACACCGGAGAATCGGCGGGCACGCGGCCGAGGTACTGCTGGTTGAGCGTCGAGGCGACGAGGTGGAACGACTTCTCGGCATTGAGGCGGCGATGGTAGGCCGCGTAGGTGCGCGCCACCACCGCCTGCGCCTTCAGCATCTCGAGCGGCATCTTGTCGCCCGCTTCGGCCTTGACCGCCCCCGCCAGGTACTCCTCGAGCGGCAGCTCGTTGATCACGGTGATGGTGTCGCCGCTCCGGACGATCTCCAGCGCGCCCGGGTACTCCCGCCCGTTGAAGCGGAGGAACCCGGCGTCGCCGGGGGCCAGCCGCAGGCCGTCCGCGCGGCGCCCGCCGCCGCTGACCTCGAGCGCGCCGGTCTTCCACGTGGCGCGGAGCCAGGTCGGCGAGTCCTCGACCACCGCGCGCCCCGCGAGATCGCTGACCATCATCGGCCCGCCGCCCACCTCGACGACGCGGAGCCCCTCCGCGATGGCCACGCGGATGTCGCCGGAGGCGGCCGCGGCCGGGCCCGCGCAGAGGAGCAGGGCCAGCGCGAGGAGCGCGCACGCGCTCAGCGCGAGCGCGGACCGCGTCAACGCCGGCCGAAGAAGGAGAAGAACAGCGTGAGGACGAGGGAGACGATGAGACAGGTGGCGAGCGGAAAGTAGAACGTCCAGCTTCCGCGCTCGATGTGGATGTCTCCCGGCAAGCGTCCGAGCCATGGCACCTTCCCCGAAAAGTGTCCCGCGGCGAGCAGGACCAATCCCAGGAGTACCATCGCGACCCCGAATAGCAGAAGCATTTTGCCCAGCGGAATCACAGCGGTAGCTGCCCCTGCCCTCCCGGAGAGGCCGGCAGCGCGTGGCCCAGGTGCGCGTAGGCGGCGGAGGTGGCGCGGCGGCCGGTCGGACTGCGCACGACGTAGCCGATCTTGAGCAGGAAGGGCTCGACCACTTCCGCGAGGGTCTCGGCCTCGTCGTTGATGGTCGCGGCGATCGCTTCCAGGCCCACCGGGCCGCCCTTGTAATTCTCGATGATCGCGGTGAGGAAGCGTCGGTCGAGCCGGTCGAGCCCGGCCTCGTCCACGCCTTCCTGGTCCAGCGCGCGGCCGGCCACCTCCGCGGTCACGATGCCGTCGGCCTTCACCTGCGCGTAGTCGCGCACCCGCCGCAGCAGGCGGTTGGCGATGCGCGGCGTCCCCCGCGCGCGCCGGGCGATCGCCTCCGCGCCGCCGGGCACGATGGGCGCCCCGAGGATGGACGCGGAGCGGTTGATGATCGCGGTCAGGTCCTCGCCCGAGTAGAAGTCGAGGTGATGGAAGATCCCGAAGCGCTCGCGCAGCGGCGAGGAGAGCATGCCCGGCCGCGTGGTCGCTCCCACCATCGTGAAGGGCCGGAGCGGGATCCGGATGGTGCGGGCGTTGAGGCCCTTGTCCATCACGAAGTTGACCGAGAAGTCCTCCATCGCCGGGTAGAGCAGCTCCTCGACCACCCGCGGCAGCCGGTGGATCTCGTCGATGAAGAGCACGTCCTTCTCGGCGAGGTTGGTCAGGATGCCCATGAGGTCCGCGCCGCGCTCGAGCGAGGGGCCGGCGGTGGTCACGATGTTGGCCTGCATCTCGTTGGCCATGATGGTGGCCAGCGTGGTCTTGCCGAGGCCCGGGGGGCCCGAGAGCAGCACGTGGTCGAGCGGCTCCCCGCGCCGCCGCGCCGCCTCCAC
>DATFUK010000262.1:0-4229 GCA_035260865.1 Candidatus Methylomirabilota bacterium
GATCGCCACCGGCCAGCCGGCGGACGGCATCGTGCCGGTCGGCAGGTAGGCGGTGACGTCCACGTCCTCGCTCCGCTGGATCGCGGGTGCCTCCTCCCGGGTCGCGGTGGGCGGGATGACGCGGTCCGCGGTGAGGAAGGATCGCGCGCTGAAGCGGCCGATCGCGATCGTCCGGATATCGGTCGGGGGTACCAGCACCAGCGGCAGCTTCACCGCCTCCTCGAGACTCGCGGCCGGATCGGTGGCGACGTGCCGGCGCAGCTCGAGACCGTCCAGCTCCACCCGCGCGTAGGCCGAGCGGGCGCCGCGCGGGCCGAGGGCGAAGCGCAGCTCGGGCGCGGGGCCGGCCTCGATCAGCGCGCGCATCTGCTCGAGCCCGGCGCTCACGCTCTGGGTCGTGAACACGGTGGCGGCGACGACGTCGCCCTTGCCGACGCCGAGCCGCTTGAGCCGCTGGAACACCACGCCCTGGGCGGAGATCCCGTAGGCCGCCTCGGCCACGATCGGCGCGTTGAGCGCCGGCGCGAGGGGCAGCCCGCCATCGTCCAGGACGCGCGTGGTGAGGACCAGCGCGTAGCGTCGCGCCTGGAGCAAGACGCGCTCGGGACGGGCGTAGAGGGTATGGGTCGCCGCGTCCCAGACGAGCTGGGCGAGCCCGATCGGCGAGGGCAGCGGCTCGGGCGCGAGCGGGAGGATGAAGGCGCCGGTCTTCGTGAGGCTCTCGAGCGCGACGGGGCCGGAGAAGTGGATGGCCATGCGCGGGTTCACGCTCCAGCCGTCCAGCTCGTTGACGAGCCGGATCTCGTCGCAGCCCGCCGCATCGACCACGCAATCGGGCGAGGCGAGCGCCACCCGGCGCCCGGTGGACTGGCGTGGATCGGGCACCGTCTGCCGGTCCGAGGGGAAGAGCGCCTGCACCTCGGTGGCGACCGCCCACGTCGGAGAGAGGGCGCCGGCCCCGGCCGCGAGCGAGAGCCCGAGCGCGACGCGACCGGCGAGGCGTCCGACGCGGTCCACCGTCCTCAGCGCGGGGGCTGGGGCGACGGCTGGCGCGGGCCCGGCGCGGGCGGCACGAGGCGGCGCGGGACGCGCGGCGCGGTCTGGTAGGCCCCGACCGTCACCGCCACCTGCTGCTCCTTGCCCTCGCGCATGAGCGAGATCTTGACGCTCTGGCCGACCGGCGTGCTCGAGATGATCCGCTGGAGATCGCGCGGCCCCTCGACCGCCGTTCCGTCCACGGAAACCACGACGTCGTTGGCGCGGATGCCGCCCTGGTCGGCCGGCTGGCCGGCCACCACCTGCCGGATCAGCACGCCCTTGGCCTCCTTGAGGCCGAACTTGGCGGCTTCCTCGTCCGGCACCTCGGCGATGCTGACGCCGAGCCAGCCCCACTCCACCTTACCCTTCTCGGCGAGCTGGGGCAGGAGCGCCTTCACCAGGTTGACCGGGATGGCGAAGCCGATGGTCCCGTTGACCGCGGCCATGCTGTTGACGCCCACCACCTCGCCCGCCATGTTGACGAGCGGGCCGCCCGAGTTGCCCGGGTTCACCGCGGCGTCCGTCTGGATGAACTCGAAGGTGCCCACGGCGCCCTGGATCGGGGCGCCCTTGCGGCTCACGATCCCGAAGGAGACCGTCTGCTCGAGGCCGAAGGGATGCCCCAGCGCCAGCACGAACTCGCCGACGCGGGCGCGGTTGGAGTCGCCGAGCGGGGCCACCGGCAGCCCCTGGGCGTCGATCTTGACCAGGGCCAGGTCCACCCGCTCGTCCAGGCCGACCACCCGGCCCTCGAACCGGCGGCCGTCGACCAGGCGAACCTGGATGCGGTCGGCCTCGCCCACCACGTGCGCGTTCGTCACCAGGTAGCCGTCCTCGCGGATGATGAAGCCCGAGCCCTGGCTCCGCCGCTCGTCCGGCGCATTGGGCTGCTGCTCCTGCCCTTCCGCCGGGGGATCGGCCGCCCGGCGCACCCGGATCTGCACCAGCGGCGGCTTCAGGCGCTCCGCCAGGCCGTGCATGAAGTCGTTCAGGCGCGCGATGTCGGGCGGCACCGCGGCCCCCTGGCTCTCCTTCCACAGCGGCTCCGCGGGCC
Source organism: Candidatus Methylomirabilota bacterium (assembly GCA_035260865.1). Lineage (GTDB taxonomy): Bacteria > Methylomirabilota > Methylomirabilia > Rokubacteriales > CSP1-6 > CAMLFJ01. The sequence continues at coordinate 2,093 of DATFUK010000262.1, forward strand.
GGGCCTGGGCCGCGGCCACGGCCGGCACCACGAGAGATAACGCGAGCGCGAGGGAGAGGGTTGAACGACGCATCTGCAAGCCTCCTGGAGTGGGTGGTGCTTGGGGACCGGACTCGATTATACCGCCATCCGATATCCGCGCTGCGTCTACCGCCGCACCTCGCGGAGGACGTGCCCGAGCTCGGGGAGGATGAGCTTCTCGAGCGCGAGCCGGCAGGCGTTGGGCGAGCCGGGCAGCGAGAAGAGCGCCCGCCCCCGTACGACCCCGCCCTGGGCGCGCGAGAGCATGGCGGCGGCGCCGACCTCCTCGTAGGAGAGCATGCGGAAGAGCTCGCCGAAGCCGGTGAGGCGCTTGTCGAGGAGGGCCTCGACCGCCTCGAAGGTGGAATCGCGCGAGGTGACGCCGGTACCGCCGGTGAGGATGAAGGCCTCGACCGCGGGATCGTCGCAGCCCGTGCGGATCACCGCGGTGACCTGCGTGGGCTCGTCGCGCACGATCGCGTGGCCGACCACGGTGTGGCCGGCCTGGGTGAGCCGCTCGCGGATGAGGGCGCCGCTCGTGTCCGTTTCCGGCGTCTTCGAGTCCGAGATCGTGAGCACGAAGCAGCCGATCGAGCGCGGCGCGTTCGCCTTGTGGTCTTTCGGGACTGCGTCGGCTGGCGGGACTGCGTCGGCTGGCGGCACCGCGTCGGCTGGCGGCACCGCGTCGGGCCGGCTCACTCGGCTTCCTCCAGGTACACCGCCCCGTCTTCGACGGTGGCGGTGTAGCGCGGGACGCTCTCGCCCGGCACCGTCATGCAGGCGCCGGTGCGCATGTCGAACTCCCAGCCGTGGAGCGGGCAGATCACGATCTCGCCCTCGACCCAGCCGTCGCAGAGGCTGCCGCCCTGGTGCGGACAGTCGTCGCCGATGGCCAGGACCTCCTCGCCGCGCCGGTAGATGCCCACATTGTGGCCGTTCACGCCGACGAGCACTCCTTTGCTGCTCGGCAGCTCCGACAGCGGCAGGACCTTCACGCGGGCCACGGCTACTTGCCCCGGTAGGCCTGGTCGAGGAGCTCGACGATGTGGAGCACCTGGATCGGCGAGCCCTTCGCGCGCAGCCCCTGCACGATCTGGATGATGCAGCCCGGGTTCGCGGTCACCACCGCGTCGGCGCCGGTGGCCCGCACGTGCGCGATCTTCCGGTCCTGGAGCCGCGTGGCCATCTCGGGCTGGGTCAGGTTGTAGGTGCCGGCGGAGCCGCAGCACCAGTCGGCCTCCGGGAGCTCGACCACGCGGAGGCCCGGGATCTGGGCCAGCAACGCCCGCGGCTGCGTGCGGATCTTCTGTCCGTGGGCCACGTGACAGGGATCGTGGTAGGTGACGGTCCGCTTCACCTCGCGCAACGGCCCGCGCAGCGGCTCGGCGGCCAGGAACTCGGAGACGTCGCGCACGCTGGCCGCGAACCGCTCGGCGCGTCCGCGCCAGGCCGGATCGCCCGCGAGCAGCGTGCCGTAGGCCTTCATGTGCGCGCCGCAGCCGGAGGTGTTCACGATGACGTGCTCCACGCCGGCCGCCTCGAAGGTCTCGATGGTGCGCCGGGCCAGGGCGAGCGCGGTGTCGTGCTCGCCCGCGTGGGCGTGGAGCGCCCCGCAGCAGGCCTGCGTCCGCGGCGCGATCACCTCGACTCCGTTCCGGGCGAGGACACGCGCGGTCGCCTGGTTCTGGGGGCCGAAGGCCACTTGCTGGATGCACCCGGTGAGCAGGCCCACCCGGGCGCGCCGGACGCCGGTGGCCGGCGTCACCTCGGCCAGCGGCGCGCGGTCGGCGCCGGACGGCAGGTCCGGCAGCAGGGGCTCCCAGTGGCGCAGCGGCTCGGGCAGGAACCGCAGCAGCCCGGAGGCCCGAACCAGGCGCCGCAGGCCGCTGGCCTGGTAGAAGCGAAGCCCGGCGGCGGCCAGGCGCAGGAGCGAGGGGTTCGGCAGCAGCAGTGAGAAGTTGATCCACCGGAACGCGCGACGCAGGAATCCGCCCGGCCGCTGCCGCTCGATCTCGGCGCGCGCGGCCTCGATGAGCTGGCCGTACGGCACGCCGGACGGGCAGACCGTCTCGCAGGCGCGGCAGCCCAGGCAGAGATCCAGGTGGGCGACGGTGGA
>DATFUK010000263.1:0-3440 GCA_035260865.1 Candidatus Methylomirabilota bacterium
AAACCCTCGGACTCCATCAGGGCCAGCAGCTTCTCGACCCCGAGATTCGGCGGAGCCGCCTCGATGAGCCGTGACGAGGAGTAGACCACGTCGCCGGGGGTGAACACGATCTCCCCGCCGTAGCTCTCCAGGGTGTCGATCTCTTCCTGGGTCCGGGGCGGCACGCCCTCCGAGAAGTACTCGTAGCCCTTGGCGAAGTAGTCGGGCTGTAGGTACTTGATGTGCGCGATCGGGGTCGCGTTGGGATCGATGATCACGTAGTCGACCATCTCGAGCGCGGCCAGGTTCGCGGCGCGCAGCTCCTGGGGTACGTACGGCCGGAAGGCCGCCTTGGTCGCGTGCTCGTCGGCGGTCAGGCTCGCGACGAGGAGGTCCGCCTTCTCCTTGGCGTACATCAGGTGCCGCAGGTGGCCGGGATGCACGATGTCGAACATCCCGTGGCACATGATCACGCTCTTGGCGCGGGGCCGCGGACCGATGGCGACGGCCAGCTCCTCGAGCGTCTTCACCTTCTGCCGATAGTCGGCCTTCATCGCGCGAGATGCTCGAACCAGGTGCGGGTGGCCGCTTCGATCTTCTCGGGGGTCCACAGGGGGGCGGCTCTCCACTCCTCGATCTGGCCGAGCATCGCGGCGACCCCCTCCGGGAACGACACCTCGGGCTTCCACCCGAGGGCGCGCTGGATGCGCCCCACGTCGGCCCACGTGCAGTCGGGCTCGCCCGGGCGCTTCGGCACGTACACCACGTCGCCTCCCATCAGCTCGATCAGCCGATTGATGGTCTGGGGATCGCCCGCCCCCAGGTTGAAGACCTGCCCGCTCTCCGCGGATTCGGCGGCCATGAGATAGGCCCGGGCCACGTCGGTCACGTACACGAAGTCCCGCCGCTGGGAGCCGTCCCCGACCACCGTGAAGGGCCTGCCGTGGAGCTTCTGGGCCAGAAAGACCCCGAACACCGCGCCGTAGGCTCCGGTGGTGCGCACGCGCGGCCCGTACACGTTGAACATGCGGATCGAGATCACGGGCAGCCGGTACACCTGGCCCCAGTGCAGCGCCGCGCTCTCCCCCAGGTACTTGCTGAGGGCATAGGGGTACTCCGGCCGGATGGGCGCCTGCTCCGTGGTCGGCAGCTCGGTGGCCATCCCGTAGCAGGAGGAGGACGCGGCATAGACGAACTTGCGGACCCCCGCGTGCCGGGACGCCTCCAGGACCGCCAGCGTGCCGTTCACGTTGGCCCGCATGTACTCGAGCGGCCGCTCGATCGACGGCACGATGTCCCCGATGCCGCCGAAGTGGAAGACGTGGTCCGCGCCCTTGAACAGGCGCGAATCCGCGGTCACCGTGCACATGTCGATCTCGTGGAACTCCACGCGCGGCTCGCGCCGGTGCTCCGCGAGGTTCTCGGCCCGGCCGGTCGTCAGATTGTCGATCACCACGACCGAGTAGCCGCGGGCGACCAGCAGATCGACCATGTGGCTGCCGATGAACCCCGCCCCCCCAGTGACGACGGCGCGCGGCATCGCTCAGGCCAGCCCCGAGGCCTGGATCGTCTTGACGTTGTAGTACCGGGTGTCGTTGAGGGGATCCGGGATGCGCCCGGTCCGGAAGGCCGCGCACAGATCCACCACCGCGTCCTCGATCGTCCGCTGGGGGGCCCAGCCGAGCTCCCGCTTGATCTTCTCGGACGACACGTGGTACGAGCGCGTGTCGTTGCTCGGCACCGTCTCCATCGTGATGGGGCCGAGCTGCGGCATCTCGCGGCTCACGATGCCCCGCACCAGCTCGCCGAGCTGGGCCACCGTGTGGTTCTGGTAGGCCGCGTTGAAGGTCTTCCCCGCGATCATGTCCGCGGGCATGTCGAGCAACTCCACGTAGAGGTCGCTGATGTCCTCGATGTGGATGTTCGGGCGCTTCTGGGCGCCGCCGAAGATGGTGATGCGCCGCTGGTTGACCGCGAGGCTCGTGAGGATGTTGACGGTCAGGTCCAGCCGCTGCCGCGGCGAGTACCCGCAGACGGTGGCGGGACGGATGATCACGGTGGTGAACTCCGGGGCCTGGTAGCGAAGCAGGATGGGCTCGCACATGCCCTTGTACTTGTTGTAGTCGGTGAGCGGAACGAGCGGGTGGTCCTCGGTCACGTCGGGGGCGTCGCTCACCCCGTAGACGCTCGAGGTCGAGGCGTAGACGAACCGGCGGACGCCCGCCCGGCGCGAGATGTCGACCAGCGGTTCGAAGCAGTCGTAGTTGATCGAGCGGCTCAGCCCCGGGTTCAGCTCGAAGCTCGGGTCGTTCGAGATGCAGGCGAGGTGGATCACCGAGTCCACCCCCGCGGTGACCTTGGCGAGCGCCTTCTCGTCCCGGATGTCCGCCTTCACCAGCTCGAGGGCCGGGTGCTTCGGCAGCACGTCGGTTCCGAACAGGAAGAGATCGATGACCCGGACCCGGTAGCCCCGGGCCAGGAGCTTCGGGACGAGCACCGCCCCGACGTATCCACCGCCGCCGGTCACGAGCACCGTCGGTCGCTTGGTTGCCATTGCTAGGCCCTCCGCGCCACGGATTCGCGGCCCAGGTGGATGGCCCACCAGGTCTGCGCGATCGTCCGCAGCGCCTTCATGATGTTCTTGGCGGACACGGCCTTGGAGCGGCCGTGGGTGCGGTCCACGTGGGTCAACCCCACCTCGACGTAGCTGTACCCCGCGTGGAGCGCGTGGATGAGCATCTGGGTCAGGAAGTAGAAGCCGCCCGCGCTCTTGGGCAGCGCGCGCGCGAGCGCGATCGGATAGATGCAGGGGCCCTGGTAGTAGTGCATGCGCTGGCCGAACAGCACGTTGACCAGGGCGGTCGACGCCCAGGTCAGGAACCGGCGGTGCCGCTGGCGGGCGAGCGGGTTCTGGTGGTAGGGCGCCACGATGTCGGCCCGGCCGACCGAGTCCAGGATGTCCCGCACCGACTCCCGGGCGATCTCCCCGTCTGCGGCCAGGAAGCTGAAGTGGTCGAGCCGCGCCTCCGCGAGCGCCCGCTCGTACGCCGCCGCGATCCCCATGTTGCGCGGCTGGTGGATGGCCCGGACGCAGGGATTCTCCCGGGAGAGCCGCTCCGCGAGCTCGCCCGTCCCATCGGTGCTCCCGTCGTTGATGATCAGGATCTCGTACTCGGTGAGCACCTGGGAGGCGGCCCACACGATGTCCCCCACCGACCGCTCGAGGTTGTCCACCTCGTTGAACGCGGGGAGAAACACGCTGACCCGGCGCGCGACGTTCATCTCAGTAGGGCCCCGCGAAGGTGGCCTGCACGTCGGCGACGCCCGAGCCGAGCGGCGTGCCCGCCTTCAGCACGTCGAGGCAGGCCTGCGCGATGGTCGAGGGATTCGGATGGAACGCGTCCTCGAGCGGCTTCGACACCGGGGCCGGACAGTCCGGCGGGGTGACCCGCCGCACCCGC
>DATFUK010000264.1:0-16251 GCA_035260865.1 Candidatus Methylomirabilota bacterium
CCGCCAGTACTCGGCGGAGGTGTTGATGGTGAAGATGCGCGGCGGCTTCTGGCGGCCCGCGAGACGCCGGAGGAGCGCGTCGCGCTGGCCGGTGACCGGATCGTCCTGCTCCCCGTCGGTGAACGGGAACAGGCTGCCCACCGCGTGCACCGCGTTGAGCGAGGGCTGGCCGAAGCGGCAGTTGAACTCGCCGCGCCGGCCCCCCGCCACGTGCGGGATCACCGCGTCCCAGACGAAGCGGCCGCCCTCGTCCTCGTCGAGGCCCAGGTAGAGCAGGTGGCGCAGGAATCGGCCGCTCTGCGAGACGCCGAACACGTACGATCGCTCGATGGTCCCCGCGCAGGGATTCCCCTCGGCGGCGGTGCCCCAGCGCAGGAAGCTCGCGGTGTCGCGCACCGCGGTGAAACCGAGCCCGACCACCGGAGGATTCTCGGCGCGGTAGTAGCAGTCGTAGATGCGGCCGGGCTGGAAGCCCCCGTCGAGCGCGACCGACCCCGCGTCGGGGAAGCGCCAGGTCGCGCGCGGCAGCGTGACCGCGGGCGCGTCGGCGTGCTCGCGCACGGAGAGCTCCGCCTCCGGGTCGTCCAGGCGCGCGACCGGATGCGGGATGTGGTAGCGGTCGGCCAGCGGCAGCACGTCCACCCGCGCGTTCGGCCGGAACTCGCAGCGGACGCGCTCGGAGACGCCGGGCACCCGGGGCACCGTCATCGCCATCATCCCGTCGCGGCGCGGCACGTCGGGCTGCCAGCCGATCCAGGCCACCGTGTAGCCGTGGCGCATCAGGAACTCATTGCCGAAGTCCTCGCGGGACGTCGGGTCGTTCGAGCGCGGGGTGGCGTTGAACATGCCGAGGGCGATCTTGCGCCCGCGGTTCGGCACGTCGAGGAGCAGCCGGCGGCGCCCGCCGTCGAGCGGGCGCAGGAGGTAGAAATCGGCGGAGTACTCCACGAGCCCGCGGGCGTCGCGGGGGGCCAGGCCCAGGTCCGCGATCGGCTCGTTGGCCCGGGCCGCCGGATCCGCGGTGAAGTGCAGCACCCCCTCGAGCTTCTCGTACGCGTGGGCCGTCCCGCCCGCGCCCTTGAACGCCGCGCCGTCCAGCACCGGCTCGCGCCGGATGATCTCGAGCCTGACGACTCCCATCGCGTGAGCCCTCCGGTCTAGAAGCCGAGGAACGGCTTGAGCGCGGCGAGGACCGCGTCCGGATTGTCCTCGTGCAGCGTGTGCACCGCGCGGGGAATCTCGACGAAGCGGCCCTGCGGCAGCTCCTTGGCCATCCGCTGGGCCACATCGCGGTCGAGGATCGGGCTCTCCTCGCCGCGCAGCACCAGCGTCGGCACCGGGATCGCGCGGAGCACCGCCCACCAGTCCACCTCCACCGTCGAGCGCCGCGTCTTCACGCTCGGGTGCCACGCCCACACGATGCGCCCGTCCGGCCGCTGGCGCAGGCTCTGGGCCGCCACCCAGCGGTAGTAGTGGATGCCGGGATACGGGTTGCCGCGGAAGAGGTGCTGGGCCGCCTGCTCGATGCTGTCCCAGAACTCGGGCTCGGGCGGGCCGGCCGGCGCCTGGGCCGCCCGCGCGCTGATCTCGGGCCCGATGTCCACGATCACGAGCTTCTGCACCGACTCGGGGCGCTTGGAGGTGAAGTACATCGCGTTCCGCCCGCCCATGGAGAGCCCCATCACCACGAGCGGCGCCAGCCCGAGCTGGTCGATCACGCCGCTCAGGTCGTCGAACGCGGGCGAAGGCCCGTAGACCTCCGCGGGATCGCTGTCGCCGTGGCCGCGCTGATCGAGCGCGTAGACGTGGAAGTGCGGCTGGAGCGCGATGGCCAGCGTGTCCCAGGCGTGCGCGTGCCCGGTGAAGCCGTGCAGGAGGAGGAGCGGGGTGCGGCCCTCCCCGCCCCAGTCGAGCACGTGGAAGCGCAGGCCCTGGACGGTGACGCTTCGGTCGATCGGACGCAGCAGGTTCATGCCGGCGCGATCAGAGCTGGATGCGGCCCGGGCCCCGCGGGCCGCCGCGGCCCCCCATGTCGGGCGGCATGCGGTCGGGGATGACGATGTTGGAGGACTGCTCCCGGCGCAGCTCCTGCAGCTCGCGGATCGCGCGGTCGACGCCCACCTTGGCGCCCTCCGCGAACTTCTCGGCGGCGTCGCCGAGGGAGGTCGCGTCGATCTCGAAGGTGATCGGCAGCGCGCCCACCGGGGAGAGGAGCTGGGCCTCCCCCACGTAGAGGACCTTGCGGGAGAGGTCGATCGAGCCGTCCGTCGTCACCGGGGTCATCACCCGGATGATGCCGATGCGCCGGTCGGTGTAGGTCTCCTCGCGATACAGGGAAGTCGCGTCCATGCGGAGCTCGAGCTCATCGGCCATCGCGGATAATCCTCCGTTTCAATTCGAATAGTCGGTCACGCGAGCTCGGCCCGTGCGCTCATCGCCACCGTGCCCTCGGGGGTCACCGCCCACAGCTCGGCCGCGCGCCCGTCCGCGGTGGGGCGCCCCCGCAGCTCGAAGGGCGCGCTGTCGAAGAGCGGCGCGCGGGCCTGGGTCTCGTACCCGGTAAACACGCGGCCGGGGTGCTGGTCGCGCGCGAAGTCGATCAGGAGCGTGGAGGTGAGCGGGCCGTGGACGACCAGACCGGTGTATCCTTCGCGCTCCGTGGCCCACGGCCGGTCGTAGTGGATGCGGTGACTGTTGAAGGTGAGCGCGGAGAAGCGGAACAACAGCACCGGGTCCGGCGCGATCCGCCGCCGCCACGGCACGTCGTCGGGCGCGCTCTCGCGGCGCGGCGCCTGGTTGCGCTCGCCCGCCCGGACCTCCTCGCGGAACACGGTGCGGCGCTCTTCCTCGATGGCCAGGGCCGAGCCGGTGAAGATACGCTGCACCACCGTCGCGAAGACCAGGGTGCCGGTGCCGCCGGTCTTGACCGAGATGTCGGCCAGCTCGGTCTCACGGCGCACCGAGTCGCCGATGCGCAGCGGGCGGTGGAAGCGGAAGCGCTCGCCCGCGAACATGCGGCGGGGCAGCGGCATCGGCGGGATCACCCCGGTGTCGAGCGGGCTGCCGTCGGGACGGAGGGCGGCGGGCGGAAAACGCGGGAGGAAGTAGAGCGACTGCCAGCCCGGGGGCAGCGGGTCGCCCGGCCCGAGCTCGGGCTCGTCGCGGCCGAAGGTCAGGCGCAGCAGGTTGGCGGGCGCGGCGGTGATCACGTCGGTCGCGCTCTCGCGGCGACCGACGTGCGCCTTCAGGTCGTCGAGCGCGACAACGGTGGTCATACCCGCACCGGCGGGCGGCGGCGGTGCCAGTCCGTCTCCCGCTGATAGGCGTGGCCGGCGCGCAGCACGGTGGCCTCGTCGAAGGGCCGGCCCGAGATCTGGAGCGACAGCGGCAGGCCGGTCGTGGAGAAGCCGGTCGGCAGGGCCAGCGTCGGCAGCCCGGTGATGTTGAACGGGCCCATGTTGCTCTTGGCGAACGGGAAGTCCGGATCCAGCACCACCTTGAACGCGGGGGCGGGACCGAGCGCGGTGGGCGTGACCAGCACGTCCACCGACTGCAAGACGCGCGCGGTATCCTCGCGGATCTGGGAGCGCAGGCGCTGGGCCTGGATGTACTCGTCGGCCCGGAAGAGCCCGCCCGCCATCAGCTTCTCGCGCAGCACGTCGCCGTAGAGCTCGGGCTTCGTGCGCAGATCCCGCTCGTGATAGGCGAACGCCTCGGTGAGCATGATCACCATGAAGGACGGGGTCGCGTGGATGCTCGGGATCGTCACGTCGCGCACGATAGCGCCGAGGCGCCCGAGCTCGGCCAGCGCGCGCTCGAAGGCGGCCACCGTCTCCGGCTCCACCTGGTCGAAGAAGTAGTCGCGGACCACGCCGACCCGGAGACCCTTGACGCCGCCCTCGAGGGTCGCCAGGTAGTCCGGCACCGGCTCGCGGGCGGAGGCCGGATCGGCCGGATCGTGGCCGGCCAGCGCCTGCAGCATGAAGGCGCAGTCCTCCGCGGAGCGCGCCATGGGCCCGGTGTGATCGAGCGTCCACGAGAGCGTGACCACGCCCGCCCGGCTCACCCGCCCGTAGGTCGGCTTGAGGCCGGCGATGCCGCAGAAGGCGGCCGGACCCCGGATGGACCCGCCGGTGTCGGAGCCGAGCGAGCCCACCGTCAGGCCGGCGGCCAGCGCCGCGCCGGAGCCGCTGCTCGAGCCGCCCGGGATGTGATCGAGGTTCCACGGATTGCGGGCGGGCGGGAAGCGGTGGCCCGGGAACTGGATGCCGAAAGCGAACTCGTGGGTGATCAGCTTGCCGAGCATCACCATGCCGGCCTGCTGCAGGCGCGCCACGCACGTGCAGTCGAAGTCGGGGACCCAGTCGGCCAGCAGCGCCGAGCCCGCGGTGGTGCGGATCCCCTTGGTCGCGTAGAGGTCCTTGTAGGCGATCGGGATGCCGGTGAGCGGCCCCGCGTCGCCCCGCTTGAGCGCGGCCTCGGCGGCGCGGGCGTCGGCGAGCGCGCGCTCCGCGGTGACCGTCACGTAGGCGTTGAGGTCCTTGTCGAGCGTCTCGATGCGCCGGAGCTGATCGGTGGCGTAATCCACCGGCGAGAGCTCACGGCGGCGGAAGAGGCCGCCCAGCTCCCGGATGCCCGCGTAGCAGAGCTCGTCGGCGCTCATGACCCGCTCCCGCCCTTGGGATCGAAGACCACCGCCGGCTCCACCGTCCGGATCGTCCGGCTGTCCAGGGCGCGGATCGGCCGCAGCGCGTTGACCAGGAAGCCGCGCACCAGGGCCAGCCGGTTCGGGGGAATGGCGAGACCGGCGAGGCGCGCGCGCTCCTTCACCTCGTCCAGCGTGACGTCAGGGGTCTGCTCGGCCATGGGAGATCTCCTTGTCGGCGACGGGCCATAGAGTAGACGGCTCCGAGCGCGAGAGCAACCGATCCGCCCGGGCCCGGCCTTGACAGCGAGGCGGCCGATGACTTACACCCAGGCCCACAGGAGGAGTGCCCCCATGCGCAAGACCTCGGCAGCGTCCTACCCGGTTGGCCGGCGGCAGTTCCTGACCCTGAGCGCGGCCGGCCTGGCCGCCGCGGGCCTTCCCCGCGCCGCCCGCGCGCAGGGCAAGCGGAGCGGCGAGCTGGTCGCCGGGCTGTCCGAGCGCATGCTGACGCTCGATCCGGCCAACCACTACTCGATCTCCGCCACCTCGGTGCACCGGCACATGTTCGATCCGCTGGTGGACGTCACCAACGACTCGAAGTTCGTGCCCGCCCTCGCCGAGTCGTGGCGCGCGGTCAACAACCTCACGTGGCGGTTCAACCTTCGGAAGAACGTGACGTTCCACGACGGCACCCCGTTCAACGCGGACAGCGTGCTCTACACCCTGCGGCGGGTGAAGGACAACACCAAGCTCATCAAGTCCTTCGTCTACCAGGACATCGAGTCGGTCGAGAAGGACGGGGACCACGCGGTGGTGGTGACCTCGAAGCGGCCGTTCGGCTCGCTGCCCGCGCATCTCACCATGCTCGGCATGCTGCCCCCGCACGCCGCGAAGAACGAGGACGCGTTCTTCCAGAAGCCGATCGGCACCGGGCCGTTCCGCTTCGTGTCGTGGACGCACGGCGACCACATCGTGCTCTCGGCCAACCCGAGCTACTGGAAGCCGGCCCAGCCGCGCGTCGAGAAGGTCACCTTCCGCTTCATCCCGGAGCTGTCCACCCGGGCGGCGGGCCTGCGCGCGGGGGAGATCCACGTGGTCGACCGCGTCACCCCCGACCTGGTGGAGACGCTCAAGGGCACCCGCGGCGTGAAGGTCCACGACGTGCCCGCGGTCGAGGCCCAGCGTTGGATCTTCCAGCTCGCCAAGGAGCCGGTGAAGGACCCGCGGCTCCGGCAGGCGATCTCGCTCGCCATCGACCGGAACGTGATCATCAAGGAGCTGCTGCTGGGCTACGGGCGCCCGGTGGACAGCCCCGTCCCGCCCGGGCTGATCGGCCACACCAGCCTGCCCGCCAAGCCCTACGATCCGGAGAAGGCGCGCCAGATCCTCAAGCAGGCCGGCTACACCAACGTGTCGCTCGACTTCGTGCTCATGAAGGATCTCTATCCGAAGCAGCTCGAGATCACCCAGGCGGTGGCCGCCATGCTCGGCGAGGTGGGGATCAAGGTCAACATCAAGAACCTGGAGATCGCGACCGCGCGGGAGCACCGGAGCGCGGGGACGTACGACATGTTCTTCTCGGGCTGGGCCCACATGCCCCACGATCCCGACTGGTACTTCGGCCAGTGGTTCACCCGGGCCGGGGCCGAGAAACTCACCCGCTACAACAACCCGCGCGTGGAGCAGCTCATCGCGGAGGGGCGCGTGCCGGATCCCAAGGTGCGGCAGGCCAAGTACGAGGAGCTCGAGCGCATCCTGTGGGACGAGGACGCCGAGATCTGGCCCTACTACAGCGTCGCGATCTACGGAGTCAGCGACCGCCTGCGCAACTTCGAGCCGCGCCGGGACTACTACGTCCTGCTGAGTGACGTCGCGATCGCCTAGCCGGGGACCGGACGCGGCGCGGGCCGGCCGGCGATGAGAGGGTACGCCCTCCGCCGGCTGGGCCAGGCGGCCCTCACGCTCCTCGGCGTCTCGGTCCTCGTGTTCGTCGTGCTCCGGGTCCTGCCCGGCGACCCCGCCAAGATGCTCCTTCCCGAGGGCGCGCCGCAGTCCGCGGTCGACGAGCTGAACCGGCACCTGGGCCTGCGCGAGCCGCTGCACGTCCAGTACGCGATCTTCATCCGGAGCGTGTTCCGCGGCGACTTCGGCCAGTCCTTCCAGTACCGGGCCCCCGCCCTCCAGGTCGTCACCGAGCGGCTCGCCGCCACCGCCCAGCTCGCGCTCGCCGCGATGTTCCTCACCGGCGCGGTCGGCGTCTCGCTCGGCATCGTGGCCGCAGTGCAGCGGGGCAGCCGCTACGACTTCGCGAGCACGTTCTTCGCGGTGCTCGGCCAGTCGCTGCCCAACTTCTGGCTCGGCATCATGCTGATCCTGCTCTTCGGGGTCGCCCTCCGCTGGCTGCCCACTTCCGGCTTCGAGAGCTGGCGGCACCTCGTCCTGCCCGCGGTCACCCTGGCCGCCTTCCCCACCGCGCTCGTGACCCGTCTCACCCGCTCCAGCATGCTCGAGATCCTCGGGCGCGACTACATCCGCACCGGCCGCGCCAAGGGCCTGGCCGAGCGCGCGGTGGTGCTGCGCCACGCGCTGCGGAACGCGGCGGTCCCGGTCCTCACCGTGCTCGGGCTGCAGATCGGCACCCTCCTCGGCGGCGCGGTCATCACCGAATCCGTGTTCGCCTGGCCGGGCATGGGCAAGCTGGTGGTGGACGCGATCTTCTTCCGCGATTTCCCGGTGGTGCAGACGGTGCTGATCTTCTCCGCCACCATCTTCGTGCTGATCAACCTGCTGGTGGACCTGCTCTACACCGTCATCGATCCCCGGATCCGCTACTCGTGACCGAGCGCGCCCTCGCGGCGGCGCCCCCGGCCGGCCGCCACCGTACCCCGAACGCGACCGCGGTGATCGGCGGGCTCCTGCTCGCGCTCACCGTCCTGGCCAGCGTCCTCGCCCCCCTGCTCTCCGCGGCCGACCCGGTGAAGCCGCAGTTCAGCCGGCGCCTCGCCCCGCCGTGGGGGCTCGGGGGCACCGCGATCCACGTCCTCGGCACCGACAACCTCGGCCGGGACATCCTCGCGCGCCTCCTGCACGGCGGCCGGATCTCGCTCGCCCTGGCCGCGGTCTCGGTCGTCATCGCGGCCGCGGTGGGCATCGTGGTGGGCCTCGTGGCCGGCTCGGGAGGCGAGCGCGTCGACGCGATGTTCATGCGGCTGGCCGACGTCCAGCTCGCGCTGCCCGTCATCATGCTCGCGATCGCGATCGTCGCGGTGGTGGGCACGAGCCCGGCCGCCCTGGTGGGCGTGCTCGCGCTGAGCGGCTGGGTGCTCTACGCGCGGACGGTCCGCGCCAACGTGCTCACGATCCGGCGCCTCGAGTACGTCGAGGCCGCCTACACCCTCGGGGCCAGCGATCTGCGAATCATCGCCCGGCACATCCTGCCCAACACGCTGGCCCCGATCCTCGTGATCGGCTCGAGCCAGTTCGCCACGATGGTCCTGCTCGAGTCGGGGCTGAGCTTTCTCGGGATGGGGATCCAGGCGCCGCAGCCGTCGTGGGGGCTCATGCTCTCGGAGGGCCGCGACTATCTCTCCAACGCGTGGTGGCTCGCGACGGTGCCCGGCCTCGCGATCTCGGTGGTCGTGCTCGGGGCGAACCTGCTCGGCGACGGGCTCCGGGATCTGCTGGACCCGCACGCGGGCTAGATCAGGCCCGAATCAGCGGGGCGAAGCGGGCCATGCGGTCGAGGCTCTCCGCGAGGCTCTCGCTGCGGAAGTCGAAGATGAGCTCGCTCACCCCGAGCGCGGTAAACACGCCGATGTCGTCGGCGATGGCCTGCTGGCTCCCCGAGAACGGCCGGCGCTCCGCCGCGCCGTCCACCCCCTGCCCCGCGTCGTAGATCGGCGCCTTGTAGGAGATCGTCAGGCGGGAGGGATCGCGGCCCTCCGCCTCGGTCAGGCGATGGAGCTCATCGAGCCGCGCGCGCATCTCGGGGGGACGCAGCGGCGCCGCCGGGTTCGCGCCGACCGGATGCCAGCCGTCGCCCAGGCGCGCGACCCGGCGGAGCGCCGCCTTGCTGTGGCCGCCGATCCAGATCGGAGGGTGCGGCCTCTGCACGGGATGCGGCAGGCAGCGGATCGAATCGAAGCGGTAGAATTCGCCGTGGAAGGACGCGGGATCCTGCGTCCACAGCGCCTTGAAGATCCGGATGTATTCGTCGCTCGCCGCGCCCCGGCGGTCGAACTCGGGAGCGTCGAGGGCCTCGAACTCCTCACGCATCCACCCCACCCCGACGCCCACGGTGACGCGCCCGCCCGAGAGCACGTCGATGGTGGCGAGCATCTTGGCGGTCACCACCGGGTTGCGGTGCGGCAGGATCATCACGCTGCTGATGAGACGCAGCGCGCGGGTCTTGCCCGCGATGAAGGCCATCAGGGAGAGCTGCTCGAGCTGGTCGCCCTGGCCGGGAAACGCGCCGCTGACCGTATAGGGATACTTCGACTTGATCGTGACCGGGAACACGATGTGGTCGGCGATCACCACCGAGGAGAAGCCGAGCGCCTCCCCGCGCGCGACCAGAGTCTCGAGCGCCTCGGGCGTGGCGGTGCGGCCACGCGTGGGCAGGTAGAAGCCGTATCGCATACCGTGTCTCCTGCTTGAAGTGCGAGTCGCGCCTCACCCTAGGTGCGGGCGGAGGCGATGTCAAGGCCGCGCCGCCCGGTGATATACTCGCCGCGCTCCGCCGCCATGCAGGCGGCCGGTGGCACAGGAGGACGGCGCGATGAGACGGAGACGGATCTGCTCGTGGGCGACCCTGGCGCTTGCCGTGATGCTGACCGCCGGCGCGCCGAGCCTGCCCGCGCAATCGGCGAGCACGCTGGTGGTCGGGCTGGTGGCGGAGCCGGTGGCGCTCGACCCGGCCCAGGTCACCGACCTCAACTCCAACCGCGTGGGCCGGCGGGTCGTGGAGACCCTGGTCGGCTTCGCGGACGAGTCCACCCAGATCGTGCCCGGGCTCGCGGAGTCGTGGACGATCTCGAAGGACGGGCTCACCTACACCTTCAAGCTGCGCAAGGGCGTCGCCTTCCACGACGGCACGCCGTTCAACGCGCAGGCCGTGAAGTTCTCCATCGAGCGGCAGATCAATCCGGAGCATCCGGCCGCGAAGCTCGGCAAGTATCCCTTCGCGGCCTACTTCTTCGGCAACGTGAAGGCGGTCGAGGTGATGGACGACACCACCGTGCGCTTCGTCCTGAAGGAGGCGCGCGCCTCCTTCCTCGCGATCATGACCGCGGGGGCCGCCTCGGTCGTGAGCCCCACCGCGGCGATGAAGTCCGGCCAGGACTACGCGGTGAGCCCGGTCGGCACCGGCCCCTTCAAGTTCGTGTCGTGGGACCGCGGGCAGCGCGTGGTGCTGGAGAAGAACCCAAGCTACTGGCGCTACCCGGTGAAGGTGGACCGGGTGATCTACCGCCCGGTCACCGAGGACCAGGCGCGGCTCACCGAGCTGCTCACCGGCGGGCTCGATCTCATCGTGGGCACGCCGCCCGACTTCGTCGCCCAGCTCGAGAACCATCCGAAGGTGACGCTCCAGAAGCAGGTGGGCGCGCACGTCTGGTACCTCGGGTTCAACAACACCAAGAAACCCTTCGACGACAAGCGCGTCCGCCAGGCTCTGAACTACGCGGTCAACAAGGATGCGATCGTGCGCGACGTGCTGAAGGGCACCGGCTCGATCTCCAAGGGCCCGGTGCTGCCCGGCACCTGGGGCGACGAGGGCGGGCTCAAGCCGTTCCCCTACGACCCGGAGCGCGCGAAGAAGCTCCTCGCCGAGGCCGGCCTGCCGAGCGGCTTCTCCACCACGCTCTGGGTGCCGGAGTCCGGCTCGGGCATGCAGTCGCCGGTGGCGATGAGCACGATCATCCAGTCGAACCTCAAGGCGGTCGGCGTCAACGTCACGCTCCAGACGATGGAGTGGGGCACGTTCCTCGCCAAGCTCCGCACCAAGGAGCAGGACATGTTCGCCCTGTCCTGGATGGCGGGCTCGGAAGATCCGGATCTCGTGATGTACCCGCTGCTGCACTCGAGCCAGTGGACGCCGGTGGGCCCGAACCGCGCCCTGTACAAGAACACCCGCTTCGACGAGGTGCTCGCCCAGGCGCGCCTAGTGACCGACCAGGCCAAGCGGGCCGAGCTCTACCGGGAGGCGCAGCGCCTGCTCCACGACGATCCGCCGTGGATCTTCATCGATCACGAGGTGCAGACCGCGGCCTTCGCCAAGCGCGTGCAGGGCTTCAAGCTGCACCCGAGCTTCGACCTGCGCGTGGAGACGATCTCGCTGAAGTAGCGGGGTAGCCGGGACCCCCGGTGAGCCGCTACCTCCTCCGTCGCCTGCTCCTGCTGGTGCCGGTGCTGCTGGGCGTGTCGGTCGTGGTCTTCCTCGTCCTGCATCTCTCGCCCGGCGATCCGGCCGAGATCATGCTGGGCTCGCAGGCCACCCAGGAGGACGTCGTCCGGCTGCGCGCGTCGCTCGGCCTCGACGAGCCGTTGCCGATGCAGTACGTGCGCTGGATGGGGCACGTGCTCCAGGGCGATCTCGGGCGCTCCATCCGGATGCGGCAGCCGGTGCTCCCCGAGGTGCTGATCCGCTTCCGGGCCACCCTGCTGCTCACCGCCACCGCGCTGCTCCTCTCCACGGTGGGCGGCGTCACGCTCGGGGTGCTCTCCGCCTCGCGCCCGAATACGATCGTGGACCGGCTCAGCACAGTGGGCTCGATCTTCGGCGCGAGCATGCCGAGCTTCTGGCTGGGCCTGGTGCTGATGGTGTGCTTCTCGCTCTGGCTCGGCTGGCTCCCCGCCTCCGGCATGTACTCGGCCCACGGCGGCGGCGGGCCCGGCGACCTGCTCGCGCACCTGGCCCTGCCCGCGATCACCCTCGCCGCCGCGTCCATGACGATCATCGCGCGGCTCACCCGCTCCACCCTGCTCGACATCCTGCGGCAGGATTTCGTGCGCACCGCGCGCGCCAAGGGCCTGGTCGAGCGCGCGGTGGTGCTCCGCCACGCCCTCCGCAACGCGCTGATCCCGACCGTGACGGTGGTCGGCGTGCAGGCGGGCTACCTGCTGGGCGGCGCCATCTTCACCGAGACCGTCTTCGCGTGGCCGGGGGTGGGCACCCTGATGATCCAGGGCATCCTCGCGCGCGACTTCCCGCTCGTGCAGGGCTGCGTGCTCGTCATCGCCCTCGTCTTCGTCTTCTTCAACCTCGCGGTGGATCTGCTCTACGCGGTGCTCGATCCCCGCATCCGGTACGAATGATCGCGCGGCCCGTGGTCCGCGCGATCCCGACACACCGGGCGTCCCGCAATCGCCTCGCGTGGGCGGCCGCGGTGGTCATCGCGGCCGCGGCCCTCGCCGCCCTGCTCGCGCCGGTCCTGCCCCTGATCGATCCCGACGCGGTGGACACCCCGAACCGGCTCCGGCCGCCCGGCGCCCCCGGGCACTGGCTCGGCACCGACGAGTTCGGCCGCGACATGCTGGCCCGCCTGGTCTGGGGCGCGCGCATCTCGCTGCTCGCCGGCGTGGGCACCGCCACCGCGTCGATGCTGATCGGGGTGCTGCTGGGCGTGCACGCGGGCTACTGGGGCGGACGCGTGGACACGGTGGTGATGCGCCTGACCGACATCCTGATGGCCTTCCCCTACATCCTGCTCGCCATCGCCATCGTGGCCGGCCTCGGCCCCGGCCTCACCAACGCGATGGTGGCCATCGCGATCGTGGGCTTCCCGATCTACACGCGGCTCGCGCGCGGGGTCGTGCTCTCGCTGCGCGAGCGCGAGTTCGTGGAGGCGGCGCGCGCGCTCGGCAGCAGCGACCGGCTCATCCTGCGCCGCCACCTGCTCCCCCACCTGATGGCCCCGGTGGTGGTGGCCTGGAGCCTCGACGTGGGGGCCAAGATCCTCGCCACCGCGGGGCTGTCCTTCCTGGGGCTCGGCACCCAGCCGCCGACCGCGGATTGGGGGAGCATGCTCGCGACCGCGCGCACCTTCGTGATCCTGAGCCCGCACGTGGCGCTGCTGCCGGGGCTCGCCATCTTCCTGGTGGTGCTGTCGCTCAATGTCTTGGGCGACGCGCTGCAGGACTATCTCGACCCGCGCATGCGCCACGGGTGAGCGTGGGCGGCCAAACTAGCTGGACTAGAAGGAGACCACCTTGAGCCGCACGAGGCCGAAGAGGCCGCGCGAGGAGCTGTCGCGGTACACCGCGTCGTCGTAGCGCTCGTACCCCGCCTGGAAGGACAGGCTGGTCGGCCCGCCGAGGAACCGGCCGAGTCCGCACGACAGCCCGCCGCTCAGGCTCATGGTGCGCCCGTCCACGGTGCCGTCGGTGGCCTGGGAGGCGGTGTAGGCGCCGAGCGTCCAGAGGTTCCACCAGCTCGCGGCGGGCCCGTAGGACAGCAGCAGCGAGGCCGAGGTGGTGTTGCTCCGCGTCGCCGACCATTCGTAGCGGTCGAGGCCGGTGCTGATCGACGGCACGATCATCAGCGCGTCGAGCGGCCGCAGCGTGAGGCGCACATCGTGGTACAGCATCGTCATCTGGTGATCCGGCTGCGCCACGTCGCGGCTCGTGATGTAGGTCGAGGAGGCCGAGATGTCCCAGCGCGGCGCGGCATAGTAGGCGCTGCCGGAGAGACTGTCGAAGTTCTGCTCCTCGGTGGCCCGGGGCAGACCGTCCCCGTTCAGCCACACCCGGTCCGAATCGCCATTGGCGTAGGTCAGCCCGAAGATCGGCCAGCCCCGCGGCGTGACCTCCGCGGTGACCGCGGTCTGGGTCCGCGTGATGCGGGGCAGCGCCGGGTTGCGATCCACGTTGTCGGACAGGTCGGACTGCGACAGGCGCAGGCGCACGAGGCCCAGCCGCTGCGCGATCCAGAGCTCGGTGCCCTCCCGGTCCCGCTGCGACGGCGGCCCGCTCACCAGGCGCTCGAACCGCTTGCCGACCGAGCGGTACTCGGCGCCGCCCTCGAAGTCGCTGACCGAGCCCTTGAGGCCCAGGGAGACCGGCTCCTCCTGCTCGTCGAGGCCCAGGCCGAAGGCGGCGCCCGGCGACACCACCGGGCCGTAGCCCAGGCCGCCCCCCGGGCGCGAGGCCGCGAGGCTCGGCGGGACATAGGCAACCGCGCCGTAGGCGGTGACCTTCGCCTCCTGGGGCCCGGACGCGGCGTTGGCGCCGAAGCGCATCAGGTGCCAGCGCTCGCCCCGGCCGAGCAGCACCCGGAGATCGCTCGAGTCGTCCTCGCCGGTGGAGCGCAGCGTGAGGGGATCGGACTGGACCGGCGTCCCGGGCGCGTCGCGCAGCAGCACCGCGCTCATGTCGCTCAGGCCCGCGTCGTCGCGCGGGCGATCCTCGAGCGGCCGGCCGAGGCGCGAGGCGAAGAGCCACGGCGGGAGGTCGCGCGGGCGCTCCTCCACGGCGGGCTCCTCCTGGCGAGGGTGGTCGAGCGACTGCGATTCGGCGGCCGCGGCGGTCGGCAGCGCGAGCGCGATCAAGGTGGCCAGAGCGAGCAACGGGCGGGTGATCATCATGCGGGTTCCTGCGTCGTCGTACTTCCAAGTCTACGATCCGGGGAATTTCTCTCCAAGCTTTGCCGCGCCGGCGCGGCACACTGCGTAGTGTTCGTGTATAGTCCAGCCGATCTCATCGCGATCGTGAACCGAATCCCGAGGAGGCAGACGATGGCCAGGGCTCTGCTATTCGCCGCGTGCGTGCTGCTACCCATCCCCGCGTGGGCCGCGGATCCCATCAACGTCTACACCGCCTGGCCCGAGTCGCTGTCGCAGCCGATCTTCAAGGCCTACACCGCCAAGACGGGAGTCCCGATCAACTTCATCCGCCTCTCCACCGGCGAGCTGGTGGCGCGAGCCACCGCCGAGAAGAACAACCCGCGCGCCGACGTGATCTGGGGCGCCCCGGGCGACGGCTTCGCGGCCGCGAAGGCGGCCGGCATCATCGAGCCCTACAAGGCGGCCGGCTGGGGCAAGATCGCCCCCGAGCTGAAGGACCCGGAGGGCTACTACACCGCGGTCAGCAAGAACACCCTGCTGTTCATGTCCAACGCCAAGCTCCTCAAGGAGAAGGGGCTCAAGCCCCCCACCTCCTGGAGCGATCTGCTCGATCCGGCCTACAAGGGCCAGATCCAGACCGCGGATGCCCGCACTTCGGGCACCGCGCTCACGCGCATCCTGTCCATCTATTACGCGTTCGGGAAGGACGAGGAGAAGGCGTTCGACTACCAGAAGAAGCTCCACGCGAACGTGCAGGTCTACACCAAGAGCGGCGGCGGCTGCACCATCCCGGCCGCGATGGGTCAGGCCATGGTGTGCATCGCCCACATGCCGGACGCGATGGAGGCCAAGAAGAAGGGCTACGACATGCTCACCACCTTCCCCCGGGAAGGGGTGGCCGCGGTCATCGAGGGGGTCGCCCTGGTCAAGGGGGCCAAGAACCGCGAGGCCGCCACCAAGTTCATCGACTGGACCTTCACCAAGGACATGCAGGACCTGCTCGACAAGAACGAGGTCTACATGCTCCCGACCCTGCCCGAGGGCAGCGTCAACGCGGCGGTGCAGGCCCTGATGAAGGAGGCCAAGCTCCTGCCGGTGGACCTCGAGTGGGTGGGCAAGAACCGCAAGCGCCTGGTGGACCGGTGGATCAACGAGGTGATCAAGGAGTGAGGTGAGCCCGGCCCCCGCCCCGGCGGGCTCGCCGCGGGCGGCGCTGCGGGATCCGGTCCTCGCCCCGGTGGTGGTGGCGCTCTGGGCCGCGGTCGCGCTCTTCGTCCTCTACCCGGTGACCCGGCTGCTCGCGCTCACGTTCTGGGACGACGGCCCGACCCTGGCCGCGGTGGTCGAGCTCGTGGGGAGCTGGCAGCATCGGCGGGCGCTCTGGAACAGCCTCGCCCTGGCCGGCCTGGTGGGCGCCGCGGGCACCGCGCTCGGCTTCGCCTTCGCGCTGCTGGCGGTGCGGGCGAACCTGCCGCGGTGGGTGGGCACGGTCCTCGACACGATCGTCCTGCTGCCGCTGATCTCCCCGCCCTTCACCGCCGCCATCGCGCTCATCTTCGCCCTGGGGCCGCGGGGGCTCATCTCCTACCACGTCTTCGGCATCGCCGGCCTCAACATCTACGGCCTCGGCGGCACCCTCCTGTCCGAGACCCTCACCTATTTCCCGATCGCCTACCTCACGCTCAAGGGGGTGCTCGCCAACATCGACCCGACCTTGGAGGACGGCGGCTTCAGCCTGGGTGCGCGGCGCTGGCGCGTGTTCCGCACCATCACCGTCCCTCTCGCGGTGCCGGGGATCGCCAACTCGTTCCTGCTGCTCACCGCCGCGTCCCTGGCCGACTTCGCCACCCCGCTGATCCTGGGCGGGACCAGGTTTCCGGTGCTGCCCACCCAGGCCTTTCTCCAGATCACCGGGCTCTACGACATGCGGGGCGGCGCCGCGCTCTCGTTCCTGCTCCTGGTCCCCGCGCTCGCGGTGTTCGCGGCGCAGCGCTGGTGGACGGAGCGCCGCTCGGTGATCACGGTGACCGGCAAGGCGGGCGC